>NZ_JBHVSQ010000001.1:616841-644968 GCF_042885055.1 Isoptericola sp. NPDC058082
GTGCGGGGGCAGTTGCTCCTCTTTCGGACTTGTGATATGGACGGCGATCCCACGCCTCTCTACCCCCCCCCCCTCTACCCCCCCCCCCCCCCCCCCCGGGCCCGCACCACCTCCCGCCCGCACGACGAAGAACGGTGCCCACCTCGTGAGACCGGCCAAGATCACCGCCGAGCACAACCCCCTGCGCGACCCCCTCGACCTGCGGCTCCCCCGCATCGCCGGCCCCAGCGGCCTGGTGATCTTCGGGGTCACGGGCGACCTGTCGCGCAAGAAGCTCATGCCCGCCGTCTACGACCTGGCGAACCGCGGCCTGCTGCCGCCCGGCTTCGCGCTGACGGGCTTCGCCCGCCGCGACTGGGAGGACGAGGACTTCGCCCAGGTCGTGCACGACGCGGTCAAGGAGCACGCCCGCACACCGTTCCGCGAGGCCACGTGGCGCCAGCTCGCCGAGGGCATCCGCTTCGTGCAGGGCTCGTTCGACGACGACGAGGCGTTCGAGCGCCTGCGCCAGACGGTCGAGCAGCTCGACGCCGAGCGCGGCACCGGCGGCAACCACGCCTTCTACCTGTCCGTGCCGCCCAGCGCGTTCCCGATCGTGTGCCGGCAGCTGTCCGAGTCGGGGCTCTCCAAGTCGTCCCCGGACGCGTGGCGCCGCGTCGTCATCGAGAAGCCCTTCGGGCACGACCTCGAGAGCGCGCGCGAGCTGGACGCCGTCGTCTCCCAGGTCTTCGACCCGGAGTCGGTGTTCCGCATCGACCACTACCTCGGCAAGGAGACGGTCCAGAACCTCCTCGCCCTGCGGTTCGCGAACCAGATGTTCGAGCCGCTGTGGAACAGCAACTACGTCGACCACGTGCAGATCACGATGGCCGAGGACATCGGCATCGGCGGGCGTGCGAGCTACTACGACGGCATCGGCGCCGCCCGCGACGTGATCCAGAACCACCTGCTGCAGCTCCTGGCGCTCGTCGCCATGGAGGAGCCGGTCAACTTCGACGCCGAGGCCCTGCGCGCGGAGAAGATCAAGGCGCTCTCCTCGGTGCGGCTCCCCCGCGACCTCGGGCGTCACACCGCACGCGGCCAGTACGCCTCCGGGTGGCAGGGCGGCGAGAAGGTCGTCGGGTTCCTCGAGGAGGAGGGCTTCAACCCCGACTCCACGACCGAGACCTTCGCCGCGGTCAAGCTCGAGATCGACAACCGGCGCTGGGCGGGCGTGCCCTTCTACCTGCGCACGGGCAAGCGCCTGGGCCGCCGCGTCACCGAGGTGGCCGTCGTCTTCAAGAAGGCGCCGCACCTGCCGTTCGAGTCGTCGCTCACGTCCGACCTGGGCAACAACGCGCTGGTCATCCGCGTGCAGCCCGACGAGGGCGTCACCCTCCGGTTCGGCGCGAAGGTGCCCGGCACCGCGATGGAGGTCCGCGACGTCACGATGGACTTCGGCTACGGCCACTCGTTCACCGAGTCGTCCCCCGAGGCCTACGAGCGCCTCATCCTCGACGTCCTCCTCGGCGACCCGCCGCTCTTCCCGACGCGCGAGGAGGTCGAGCTCTCCTGGAAGATCCTCGACCCGGTCACCGCGTACTGGGCGGGCAAGGGCAAGCCGGAGCAGTACGCCTCGGGGACCTGGGGCCCGGAGTCCGCCGACAAGATGATGGCCCGCGACGGCCGCTCGTGGCGGCGCCCGTGAGGCCCTCCGGCGCCCCCGACGACGCCGCCCGCGCCGCGGCGAGCCGCATCCACCCGCGCCGCATCCACCCGCGCCGCACCCAGCGAGGAGAGCCCCGATGATCATCGACATGCCGGACACGACCACGAACGCGGTCGGCAAGCGGCTCGCCCACCTGCGCGACGAGGGCGGCGCCGTGGCGCTCGGCCGGGTGCTCACCCTCGTCGTCGTCGCGGAGGAGGCCGACATCGAGGACTCCGTCCGCGCCGCCAACCAGGCCAGCCACGAGCACCCGTGCCGGGTCGTCGTCATCGCGCCGCTCGCGCAGCGCGACCGCTCCGCGCCGCGGCTCGACGCCGAGATCCGCGTCGGCGGCGACGCCGGCGCCTCGGAGGTCGTCGTCCTGCGGGCCGGCGGGCCGATGCTCGACCACCCGGACACGCTCGTCATGCCCCTGCTGCTGCCGGACGCCCCGATCGTCGTCTGGTGGCCCACCGGCGGCCCGGACGCCCCGTCGGCGGACCCGATGGGCGCGATGGCCCAGCGCCGTATCACGGACACGACGACGGCAGCGGACCCGGTCGCGATGCTGCACCGGTTGGCGGGCGCGTTCAGTCCCGGCGACACCGACCTCGCATGGGCGCGCGTCACCCTGTGGCGCGGCCTCATCGCGGCGGCGGTGGAGCAGCCCCCGTACGAGCCCGTCACCGCGGTGACCGTCGAGGGGCAGGAGCAGCACACGTCGCTCGACCTGCTCGCCGCCTGGCTCGGCCAGCGCCTGCGCTGCCCCGCGACGGTCGTGCGCACCGACAGCGACGACGCGATCACCCGCGTGACCCTGGAGCGCAGGAGCGGGCCGATCGTGCTCGACCGCCCCGACGGCCGCGTCGTGTCGATCACGCAGCCCGAGAAGCCGGAGCGCCGCATGGCGCTGCCCATCCGCGCGCTGAGCGAGGCCCTCATCGAGGAGCTGCGGCGCCTCGACCCCGACGAGCTCTACGGCGAGGTGCTCACCAAGGGCCTCACGCGGGTCGAGACCGTCAAGGCGAAGTCGACGGCGAAGGCCCGGGCGTGAGCGCGCCGCTCGTCGTCGTGCACCCGGACCCGGCCGTCCTCGCGGAGGCCGCCGCGGCCCGGCTGCTCACCCGCCTGCTCGACGTGCAGTCGGTCCGCACGCCGGTGCACGCGGTGCTGACGGGCGGCACCGTGGGCATCAAGACGCTCGAGGCCGTGGCCGCGAGCCCGCTGCGTGCGGCCGTGGACTGGTCCGGGGTGCACCTGTGGTGGGGCGACGAGCGGTTCCTGCCGGACGGCGACCCCGACCGCAACGAGACCCAGGCCCGTGCCGCCCTCGTGGACTCGCTCGTCGCGGAATCCGGCCTGCCCGGCGCCCACGTGCACGCGATGCCCGCGCGCGGCGCCGTGCTCGACGGCGACACCGTCGAGACGCCGGAGCAGTCGGCCGCGGCCTACGCGGCCGAGCTCGCGGCCTTCGCCCCCTCGCCCGCGGCCGACTCGCAGGAGCCGGCCGTGCCGGAGTTCGACGTGCTGCTGCTGGGCATGGGCCCGGACGGGCACGTCGCCTCGTTGTTCCCCGGGCACGACGGCCTGTCGGCCCGCGGCGCGACGGTCGGGGTGCACGGTTCCCCGAAGCCGCCGCCGGAGCGCGTCTCGCTCACGTTCGACGCCCTGCGGCGGGCGCGCGAGGTGTGGGTCGTCGCGGCCGGTGCCGAGAAGGCGGCCCAGGCCGCCGCCGCCCTCGCCGGCGGCGCGGTGACCGACGTCCCGGCGGCCGGGGCCCACGGCACCGAGGGCACGTTGTGGCTCCTGGACGCCGCCGCCGCGGCCGGCCCGGCCGCCTGACCTGCTAGCTCGCCGACCGGTGCCGGTCGGCGAGCAGGCGGGCGGGCGTCTCGTCGTCGAACTCGGCGAAGAACTCCCCCACCCGTTCGGTGAGCTCGCTCATCCCGTCGCACGCGAACAGGGTCGGTTGGTAGTGCGAGATGTCGTACTCCACGGTGCCCATGGAGTAGAAGTCGAGCGGCAGGATCGTGGCGCCACGAAACTCCTCGATCTCGCCGTACGAGGACAGCAGGCCGGCGCCGTACGCCCGCAGCTCCCCGTCCTCGTACATCACGCCGAACTCGATGGTGAACCAGAAGACGTCCGCCACGAACTGCAGTCCCTCGGCCGTCTCGCAGCGCCGCGCGGCCTCGCCCGCCCGGCGCTTCACCTCGGCGATCGCCGGGTTGGCGAGCAGGTTCCCGTGCCCGACGACCTCGTGGATGATGTCCGGCTCGGGGGTGTACAGGGGCTGCGACCCGTGGCGCAGGTACTGCGTGGAGTGGAAGACGCCGTCGGCGAGCGACCCGTAGAACTGGTCCAGGGGCACCAGCCCCGCGGCGGGGTGGAGCCGGAAGCCGCTGAGCGGCTCCAGGCCCGCGCTCACCTCGTCGAGCTGCGGCACCCGGTCGGTCGGCAGGCCGAGGGCTTCCTTGCCCTCGAGGTACCCACGGATCGCCAGGCGCTCGTGCTTGGGCGCGAGCTCGGCGCACACGGTGCGCCAGATCTCGTTCTCCCCGTCGGTGTACTCGACGCGGGGCACGGGGTCTCCCGGCGACCAGCGCAACGCCGGGCCGGCGATGACCTCCCGGCGGCGCCGGTACTCCGGGTCGTTCGCGCCGGGGTGGTCGTCCGTGAGGTGCACCGTGACGCCGTGCTCGTCCTCGGTGACGGGGGCGTAGAGCTGTCCTTCCTCGAACATGCGGCCAGACTACGCCACCGTCTCGACAGGTGGACACCCCGTCGGGTCGGAGCCCGACCCGCCGCCGTCAGCTCGCCCGGCGCAGGCCCGTCCGGCGTGCCCGCAGGGTCGCGAGCGCCTCCTCGAGGAGGGCGGCGCCGTCCTCCTCGGACCGGCGTTCCTTCACGTATGCGAGGTGCGTCTTGTACGGCTCGTTCCGCACCGGCTCCGGCGGGTTGGCCGCGTCCAGCCCGGCGGGGAAGCCGCAGCGCGGACAGTCCCAGAACTCCGGGGGCTCGACGCCCTCGTTCGCCGAGAAGCTCGGCGTCGTCTCGTGCCCGTTCGCGCACCAGTACGAGACCCGCACCCGGGGTGCCGCCTCGCCGCGCTCGGACTCTCCCAGCGGACCCGCGCCCACGCGCGAGCCCCGGATCGCATGACCGGCTGTAGCCACGTCCTGTCGTCCTCACCTTCGACTCAGTGGGCGTACGCCCACGGACGATCTTCGTGAACCGTGGAGCCGGGCTCGCCACCCGGCTCCGTTGCCCCCGCACCGGCCGAGCCTGAGCCCGGGCCGGTGACGGTCGCGGTCGTGCGGCCTCAGCTCACCTTCGTGATGAGGCCGAGCAGCACGATCACGACGAACCAGACGAGTGCGAAGCTCACCGTGATCCGGTTGAGGTTGCGCTCGGCGACGCCGGAGCTTCCGGCAGCGCTCGAGATCCCCCCGCCGAACATGTCGGACAGACCGCCGCCCTTGCCCTTGTGCATCAGGATGAGCAGGGTCAGGAAGGCGCTGGTGATCACCAGGAGAACCTGAAGGATGATCTGCAAAACGTCCACGGTGTCCTCGGCTGTCCTCGTTCGTCGTCCGTCCCGCGGGGCGGGCTTCTGTTCGTCACCCGACCAGGACGTCGTCCCGGCCGGGTCAAGAGTAAGTGACGGACGCCTCTCGAGGCGAACACCGATGTTTCCATCGGGTGACGATCCTCGGGAGGCGTCCGTCGGACGGGTCCGGGCCCGCCGTGGGGTGTCGCGTCAGGCGACGTGCGACTGGTAGCGCGCGATCTTCGCGAACTCGACCGGGTCGAGGCTCGCGCCACCGACGAGCGCGCCGTCGACGTCGGGCTGCGCCATGATCTGCGCGACGTTGCCCGACTTGACCGACCCGCCGTACAGCACGCGCACGCCCGCGGCGAGCTCGGCGTCGTACAGCTCCGCGAGGCGGCCGCGGATCGCACCGCAGACCTCCTGCGCGTCGTCCGGCGTCGCGACCTCGCCGGTGCCGATCGCCCAGACGGGCTCGTAGGCGATGACGACCTGCGCGGCCTGCTCCGCCGGCACGTCGGCGAGGGCGGCGTCGACCTGCGCGAGGGTGTAGGACACCTGCTCGCCGGCCTTGCGCACGTCCAGCCCCTCCCCGACGCACAGGATCGGCACGAGCCCGTGCTCGAAGGCGGCACGCACCTTGGCGTTCACGAGCGCGTCGTCCTCGGCGTGGTACTCGCGGCGCTCGGAGTGCCCGACCGCCACGTACGTGCAGCCCAGGCGGGCCAGCATCGGGCCCGAGATCTCGCCCGTGTAGGCGCCCGACGCGTGCGTCGACAGGTCCTGGGCGCCGTAGCGCACCCCGAGCTTGTCGGCGTCCACGAGGGTCTGCACGGAGCGCAGGTCGGTGAACGGCGCCAGGACGGCGACCTCCACGGCCTCGTAGTCGTGCTTCGCGTCCTTGAGCGTCCACGCGAGCTTCTGCACCGCGGCGATCGCCTCGGTGTGGTCCAGGTTCATCTTCCAGTTGCCCGCCATCAGGGGCGTGCGGGTGGTGGCCACGATGGGCTCCTCGTTCTCTCGTGCTGGGGTGGGAAGGATCGGAAGGCTGTCAGTCCGCGAGGACCGCGAGGCCCGGGAGCTCCTTGCCCTCGAGCAGCTCCAGGCTGGCGCCGCCGCCGGTGGAGATGTGGCTGAAGCCGTCCTCGTCGAAGCCGAGCGCGCGCACGGCCGCGGCCGAGTCGCCACCGCCCACGATCGAGAACGCGCCGGCCGCGGTCGCGTCGACGATGCCCTGCGCGACGGCGCGGGTGCCCGCGGCGAACGCCGCGAACTCGAACACGCCCATCGGGCCGTTCCAGACGACCGTCTTCGCGTCCGCGAGCCGCGCGGCGAACAGCGCACCGGACTCGGGGCCGATGTCGAGGCCCATCGTCCCGTCGGGGATCTGGTCGGCCGGGACGGTGCGGTGGGGCGCGTCGGCGGCGAACGAGTCGGCGGCGACGATGTCGGTCGGGAGCACGATCTCCACGCCCGACTCGGCGGCCTGGGCGAGATACCCCTTGACGGTGTCCACCTGGTCGGCCTCGAGCAGCGACGAGCCCACCGAGTGGCCCTGCGCGGCGAGGAAGGTGAAGACCATGCCGCCACCGATGAGCAGCCGGTCCGCCTTCGTCAGGAGGTTCTCGATGACGCCGAGCTTGTCGGAGACCTTCGAGCCGCCCAGGACGACGGCGTACGGGCGCTGCGGGTCGGTGGTGGCGCGCGAGAGCGCCTCGACCTCCTTGAGGACGAGGTCGCCGGCCGCGGCCGGGAGCAGCTTCGCGACGTCGTAGACCGACGCCTGCTTGCGGTGCACGACGCCGAAGCCGTCGGACACGAACGCGTCGGCCAGCGCGGCCAGCTCGCCGGCCAGCTCCTCGCGCTCCGCGTCGACCTTCGAGGTCTCGCGCGCGTCGAACCGGACGTTCTCCAGGAGCGCGACCTGGCCGTCGGCCAGGGCGGCGACGGTCTCCTGGGCCGACGGCCCGGTCACGTCGGCCGCCAGGGCCACGTCCTGGCCCAGCAGCTCACCGAGGCGCGCGGCCACGGGCGCCAGGGAGTAGGCGGGGTTCGGCTCGCCCTTGGGGCGGCCGAGGTGGGCGGTCACGACCACGCGCGCGCCGGCGTCCGTGAGGCGCTTCAGCGTGGGCAGCGCGGCCTTGATCCGGCCGTCGTCGGTGATGGTGGTGCCGTCGAGCGGCACGTTGAAGTCCGAGCGGACGAGGACGCGCTTGCCGCGCAGCTCGCCCAGGGTGTCGATGGTCTTCATGGGGCACACCTGTCCGTCAGGGCCCGGTGCGCGCGGCGCGACCCTCATGCGTCCGCACGTCCTGGGCCGGGGTGATCTGGTCCGTACATGACGACGTCCGCGTGCGCGGCCGGAGTTCGGCGCGCACGCGGACGTCGTGACTCACGCTCGAGCGGTGTCGGGCGCCGGAGTCGTCAGAGCTTCTCGCCGACGTGGACGGTCAGCGCGACGAGGGAGTTGGAGTAGCCCCACTCGTTGTCGTACCACGAGACGACCTTGACCTGGTTGCCGATCACCTTGGTCAGCTTCGAGTCGAAGATGCTCGTGTGCGGGTTGGTGACGATGTCCGACGACACGATCTCGTCGTCCACGTACTCCAGGGTGCCCTTGAGCGGGCCCTCGGCGGCGGCCTTGACCGCGGCGTTGACCTCCTCGACCGTGACCTCCTTCGGGGCCTCGAAGGTGAGGTCGGTGGCCGAACCGGTGATGACCGGGACGCGCAGGGCGTAGCCGTCGAGCTTGCCCTTCAGCTCCGGGAGCACCAGGGCGACGGCCTTGGCGGCACCCGTGGTGGTCGGCACGATGTTCTGCGCGGCGGCGCGGGCACGGCGGAGGTCCTTGTGCGGGCCGTCCTGCAGGTTCTGGTCGCCGGTGTACGCGTGGATCGTCGTCATGAGGCCACGCTCGATGCCGATCGAGTCGTTGAGGGCCTTGGCGAGCGGCGCGAGGCAGTTCGTCGTGCACGACGCGTTGGAGATGATGTGGTGCGCGGCCGGGTCGTACTGGTCGTTGTTCACACCCATGACGAAGGTCGCGTCCTCGTTCTTCGCCGGGGCGGAGATGATGACCTTCTTGGCGCCGGCGTCGATGTGCGCCTTGGCCTTGGTGGCGTCGGTGAAGAAGCCGGTGGACTCGATGACGATGTCCGCGCCCAGCTCGCCCCAGGGGAGGTTCGCGGGGTCGCGCTCCGCGAGCGCACGGATCTTCTGGCCGTCGACGATGATGTTCTCGTCGTCGAAGTCGACCGACTTCGGGAAGCGGCCGAGCACCGTGTCGTACTTGAGCAGGTGGGCCAGAGTCTTGTTGTCGGTCAGGTCGTTGACGCCGACGACCTCGATGTCCGCACCCGACTCCACGAGAGCGCGGTAGAAGTTCCGTCCGATCCGACCGAAGCCGTTGATCCCGACGCGGATGGTCACGATTGCCCTCCTCAGGGCGCGCCGGTGAGATCCCGGCGCACACGGTTGATGCCGACTTCCGCACGCCGCGAGGGGCGTGCTGATGATTCACGTCGTGACCCCGGAACCACCCGACGTTCTTCCACCGGGCGGTCAGCCTCGGGTCACGTCGTCGTCACCTGACGGAATGAGCCTATACCCGAACGGGCCGTGCCGCTGACCCTCGACGGCACCGTGAGACATGTGGTCTGACCATATGGACAGGACCCGGGTCAGAGCCGGCCGACGCGCGTCGCGAGGCCTGTCCGCCCGGGCGGCCGGACGCCGTCAGAGGTCGAGGAGCTCCGGGCTCAGGCCGGACTCGGTGTCCGGGATCCCGACCTCGAGCGCCCGCTTGTCCGCCGTCGACAGGAGCCGCCGGATCCGGCCCGCGACGGCGTCCTTGGACAGCGGCGGGTCCGCCAGCTGCCCCAGCTCCTCCAGGGAGGCCTGCTTGTGCGCCAGGCGCAGCTCCCCCGCCTGGCGCAGGTGCTCGGGCACGTCCTCGCCCAGGATCTCGAAGGCGCGCTGCACCCGGGCGCCGGCCGCCACGGCGGCCCGCGCCGACCGCCGCAGGTTCGCGTCGTCGAAGTTCGCGAGCCGGTTGGCCGTGCCGCGCACCTCGCGCCGCGCACGCCGCTCCTCCCAGATCTCGCGGGTGCGGACGGCACCCATGCGCCGCAGGATCTCCCCGATCGCCTCGCCGTCGCGGACCACGACGCGGTCCACGCCCCGCACCTCCCGGGACTTCGCCTGCACGCCCAGGCGCCGCGCGGCGCCGACCAGCGCGAGCGCCGCCTCGGGCCCGGGGCACGTGACCTCCAGCGCCATCGACCGGCCGGGCTCCGTCAGCGACCCGTGCGCGAGGAACGCGCCCCGCCACACCGCCTCGGCCTCCGCGACGCCCGCCGACACGACCTCCGGGGCCAGGCCGCGCACCGGCCGCCCCCGGGAGTCCAGCAGGCCCGTCTGGCGGGCGAGCGACTCGCCGTCGCGCACCACCCGCACCACGTACCGGTTGTTCTTGCGCAGCCCCCCAGCCTGCACCACGATCAGGTCGCTCGTGTGCCCGTAGAGCTCCGTGATCGACTGCCGCAGCCGCGCCGCGGCCGCCTCGTCGTCGAGCTCCGCCTCGATCACCACGCGGCCCGAGATGATGTGCAGCCCGCCGGAGAACCGCAGCGTCGCCGAGACCTCGGCCTTGCGGCACGACGTCCGGGTCACCTTGATCCGCGCGAGCTCGTCCTTCACCTCTGCCGTCAGCGCCATGGCGTCATCCTGCCACGCGAGGCAAGCACCCCGAGCCGTCGGCAGCGTGCCGCCGGGCAGCGGTCACACGTCCCCGTAGACGCCCTCGAACACGTCCCGGTAGGCCGCCGCGAGGCGCAGCGGGTCGTGGCGTGCCGTCCCGTCGCCGCGACGCACCTGGCGCATGAGGAGCCGGGCGCCCACGGCCTGGGCGGCGTCGGCGAGCTCGTCCACGTCCTCCACGGCCGACGGGTCGGCCAGCACCGCGTCGACGCGCAGCCCCGGCGCGTGCCGGTACAGCGCCTCGAGATGGTCGGTCGCGGTCAGCCCCTGGGTCTCGCCGCGCTCGGCGGCCAGGTTGAGCGTCACGCACACGCGCGCGTCGGTCTCGTGCAGAGCCTTCGCGAGCTCCGGCACCAGCAGGTGCACGAGCACCGACGAGTACCAGGATCCCGGGCCCAGCACGACCCAGTCCGCGGTGCGGACCGCCTCCACAGCCTCCGGGCACGCCGGCGGGTCCGCCGGCACCAGCCGCAGCTGCTCGATCCGGCCCTCGGACACGGCGACGCGGCTCTGCCCGACGACGGTGTCGAGGGTCGCCACGCCGTCGCGACGCACGTCCGCCTCGACCACGAGGGGCACCGACGCCATGGGCAGCACGCGACCCCGCGCGCCGAGCAGCCGGCCGACCCAGTCGAGCCCCGTCACCGTGTCGCCGAGCAGCTCCCACAGCGCGACGATCAGGAGGTTGCCCATGGCGTGCTTGTCCAGGCTGCCGCCCGAGACGAACCGGTGCTGCAGCAGGTCGCTCCAGGTGCGGCCCCACTCGGAGTCGTCGCACAGCGCCGCGAGCGCCATCCGGAGGTCGCCGGGCGGCAGCACGTCGAGCTCGTCACGGAGGCGGCCCGACGACCCGCCGTCGTCCGCGACCGTCACGACGGCGGTCAGCCGGTCGGACATCAGGCGCAGCGCGGACAGGCTGGCGAACAGGCCGTGCCCTCCCCCGAGCGCCGTCACCGCCGGCGCCCCCGGGCTCCCGACCGGCGCCGTCACTCCTTCCCCAGGTCGCGCGCCGTGAGGGAGACCCGCTGGCCCGCGTCCCGCAGCCGCTGGGCGATCTCGCCCGCGATCGCGACCGAGCGGTGCTTGCCCCCCGTGCACCCGACGGCGATCGTCACGTACCGCTTCTCCTCGGCCAGGTAGCCGGCGAGGACCGGCTCGAGCGCCGCCACGTACCGGTCCACGAACTCCTGCGCCCCGGGCCGGGCGAGCACGTACTCCCGCACCGGGGCGTCGCGCCCCGTGAGGTGACGCAGCTCGGTGATCCAGTACGGGTTCGCCAGGAAGCGCACGTCCACGACGTGGTCGGCGTCGAGCGGGATGCCGTACTTGAAGCCGAAGGCGAGCACGTTCACGCGCAGCGCGTCGGGCGCGCCGTCCGCGACGGCGGCGCGCACCTCGCGCGCGAGGTCGTGCACCGACAGCTCCGACGTGTCGATGACGACGTCGGCGCGCTCGGCGATCGACGCGAGCGCACGACGCTCCTCGCCGATGCCGTCGAGGATCCGGCCCTCGCCCTGCAGGGGGTGCGGGCGGCGGACGCTCTCGTAGCGCCGCACCAGGGTCTCGTCGCGCGCGTCCAGGAACAGGATCCTGTAGTTCACCCCGGCGTCGCGCAGGTGCTGCAGCACCCGGGTGAGCTCGGCGAAGTACTCCCGCCCGCGCACGTCGACCACGACCGCCAGCCGCTCCACGGAGGAGCCGGCCCGGGTCATGAGGTCGACGAGCGGCACGATCATCATCGGCGGCAGGTTGTCGACCACGAACCAGTCGAGGTCCTCGAGGACGCCCGCGGCACGCGAGCGCCCGGCGCCCGACATACCGGTGATGATCAGGACCTCGGTCTCGGCCTGCTCCGGAGCCGGGGTCGTGGCCTCGATCTCGGGGATGCCCTGCGGGACGGTGATGGGGTCCGGCTCGCTCATGCGCCCAGCATGCCAGGACCCGCACCGTCGTGGCTGGTCGGCGCGCTGCCGGCGCCGGTCGGCACGTCCGCCGAGGTCGCCCCGGACGCCGCGTCGGGTGCGCCGCCGTCCCTGCCGAGGGCGGCGACCACCGCCTCCGCCGTGCGCCTGCCCATCCCCCGCACCGCGGCGATCTCGTCGACGCTGGCCGCGCGCAGCTTCTTCACCGACCCGAACGTGGTCAGCAGCGCCTTGCGACGGGTGGGCCCGAGGCCGGGCACGTCGTCCAGGGCCGACGTGATCATGCCCTTGCTCCGACGCCGCCGGTGCTGCGTGATGGCGAACCGGTGGGCCTCGTCTCGCACGCGCTGCAGCAGGTAGAGGCCCTCCGAGGAGCGCTGCAGGATCACCGGGTAGTCCTCGCCGGGCACCCAGACCTCCTCGAGCCGCTTCGCGAGCCCGCAGAGCGCGACGTCGGTGACGCCCAGCTCGTCGAGGGCGCGCTGCGCCGCCGCCACCTGCGGCGGCCCGCCGTCGACGACCACGAGGTTCGGCGGGTACGCGAACCGCTTGCGCTCCCCCGGCTCCTCGGCGGGCACCTCGCCCGAGCGCGGACGGGCGGGGACCCGTGCGGACGCCCTCGCACCGTCGCGGTCGTCGTCGCTGTCGTCGAGCTCCACGTCGCCCGACGCCAGCCGGTCGGCCAGGTATCGCCGGAACCGGCGCGTGATCACCTCGTGCATGGCCGCCGTGTCGTCCCGTGCCCCGTCGCCCTCGGGCCCGCGGACCGAGAAGGTGCGGTACTCGCTCTTGCGCGGCAGACCGTCCTCGAACACCACCATCGACGCCGACTGGTACGTGCCCTGCGTGTGGGAGATGTCGTAGCACTCGATGCGCAGCGGGGCGGACTCCAGCCCCAGCGCCTCCTGGATCTCCCGGAGCGCCTGGCTCCGGGTGGTGAGGTCGCCCGCACGGCGGGTCCGGTGCAGGGTCAGGGCGTGCTCCGCGTTCGCCCTCACGGTGGCGGCGAGCTCGCGCTTGTCGCCACGCTGCGGCACCCGCAGCTCCACCCGGGCTCCGCGCAGGCCGGTCAGCCACGCCGTCATCTGCTCCGGGTCCGGTGGCAGCACCGGGACCAGCACCTCCCGCGGGACGGCGTCGCGCGTCTCGCGCCGGGACGCGGCGCGGCCCTCGGAGTCGAGGTCCGCCACCTCCGCCGCCGCGCGCGCGTCCTCGACCGCGCCGTACACCTGCTGCAGCAGGTGCTCGACGAGCTCCGCGTCCGTGACGTCCTCGACCTTCTCCACCACCCAGCCGCGCTGCCCGCGGATGCGCCCGCCGCGCACGTGGAACACCTGGACGGCGGCCTCGAGCTCGTCCCCCGCCAGGGCGAAGATGTCGGCGTCGGTCGCGTCCGGGAGCACGACGGCGTTCTTCTCCGTGGCGCGGCGCAGCGCCTGGATGTCGTCGCGCAGCCGGGCCGCCTGCTCGTACTCCATGGACGCGGCGGCCTCGTTCATGCGTGCGGTGAGGCGCCGCTCGAACCGCTGGGTGTCGCCGGCCATGAAGTCGCAGAAGTCCTGCGCCAGCTGCTTGTGGTCGTCGACGGTGATGCGCCCGACGCAGGGCGCCGAGCACTTGTCGATGTACCCGAGCAGGCACGGTCGGCCGGTCTGGTGCGCTCGGCGGTAGACGCCCGCGGAGCAGGTGCGGATCGGGAAGACCCGCAGCAGGAGGTCGAGGGTCTCGCGGATCGCCCAGGCGTGGCCGTACGGTCCGAAGTAGCGCGTGCCGGGGCGCTTGGCGCCGCGCATCACCTGGGCGCGGGGCACCTCCTCCCCCATGGTCACCGCGAGGAACGGGTACGACTTGTCGTCGCGGTACTTCACGTTGAACCGCGGGTCGTACTCCTTGATCCACGAGTACTCGAGCGCCAGGGCCTCGACCTCGGTGCCCACCACCGTCCACTCGACCGACGCCGCCGTGGTCACCATGCTCTGCGTGCGGTGGTGCAGGTGGGCGACGTCCTGGAAGTAGCTCGACAGCCGCGCCCGCAGGTTCTTCGCCTTGCCCACGTAGATCACGCGGCCGTGCGCGTCGCGGAACCGGTAGACGCCGGGCGACGTGGGGATCTCCCCCGGCTTCGGGCGATAGGTCGCTGGGTCGGCCATGCCGTCAGCCTAGGTCAGGCCACCGACGCCCCGGCGTCGCGACCGGCGGCCCGGAGCCGGGGCCGGCTACTTCATCGTGCCCGCCGAGACCGACCCCTGGAGCTGTCGCTGGAAGATCAGGTACGCGATGAGCACCGGCACGATCGTCACCACCACCGCCGCGAACATCGCGCCGAAGTCCACGGCGTACCCCGCCGACGACACGAACGCGGCCAGCCGTTGGGACAGGACGTAGTTCTGCTGCTCGGGGTTCAGCGCGATCGGGAGGATGAACTGGTTCCACAGTCCCAGGAAGTTGAAGATCGCCACCGACGCCATGCCCGGCCGCGCCATGGGCATCATCACCTGGAAGAAGGTCCGCCAGTGCCCCGCGCCGTCGATCGCCGCCGCCTCGGCGATGTCGTCCGGCAGGCCTCGGAAGAACGCGTAGAGGAAGAACACCGTGAAGGGCAGCGCGAACGCCACGTACACGACGATCAGCCCTGGCAGCGTGCCGAGCAGGCTGGCGTTCTGGAGCACGAAGAACAGCGGGACGATCGCGAGGAAGACCGGGAACGTCAGGCCCGCCAGCATGAGGTAGTAGATCGCCCGTCGCCCGGGGAACTCGAAGCGGGCGAGCACGTAGGCGCACATCGCCCCGAGGAGCATGACGAGCACCAGGGCGGTCCCGACCACGATGATGGTGTTCACGAAGGCTCGGCCGATCTGGGCGTCGACCCACGCGTTCTCGTAGTTCGTGAACGACCAGTTCGCCGGCAACGAGAACGGCGAGGCGAAGATCTCCGCGCTCGTCTTGAAGGATCCGATGAACACCCAGATCATCGGCGCGATGACGAGGATGCACCAGATCACGAGGACGGTGTGGGAGACCCCGGCCGCGAGACGGTCGCCGCCGGCCGCGTGGGCGGCCCGGGACCGCGGGACGGCGCGAGCCGTGCGCGGCATCGCCTGGGCGTGGGCGGTCATCCTCGGCCCCTCTCGCTGCGCCCGCCGGCGAGGCGGTTCACGGTGAACACCAGCGCGGCGAACACCAGGGTCACGATCGCCATCGCCACGCCCATCGCGCTGGCGTAGCCGAACTTCCCCTCCGTGAACGCCGTGCGGAACAGCTGCTGGGACATCACGAGCGTCGAGTTGTCCGGGCCGCCCTGGGGGTTGAGCGCCTGCACGTACACGAAGAGGTCGAGCGCGATGATCCCGAGGTAGATGTAGGCGGTCTGCACGTTGTCCCGGATGAGCGGCAGGGTGATGGACCACGACGTGCGCCACCGTCCGGCGCCGTCGATCCGCGACGCCTCGTAGATCTCCGACGGCACGCCCTTGATCGCCGCGATGAACAGCAGCATGTAGAAGCCGACGAACCCCCACACGACGACGAACATCGTCACCGGCATCGCGGTGCCCACGTTCCCCAACCAGGCGAACGACTGGAAGCGGTCCAGCCCGAGCCCCGTGAGGACGCCGTTGACGAGCCCGTTGCTCGGGTCGAGGATCAGGCGCCACATGATGCCGACGGCGATGGCCGGGATCACGTAGGGGAAGAGGGAGACCACGCGGTAGAAGCCCGCGGCGCGGACGCCGCGCACCTGTCCCTTGCCCGACCCGCCGACCGTGATGAGGATCGCGAACGTCAGGGCGATGGCGATGGTGATGAGCGGGATGAACAGG
The DNA here is from genome assembly GCF_042885055.1 of Isoptericola sp. NPDC058082. NCBI lineage: Bacteria > Bacillati > Actinomycetota > Actinomycetes > Micrococcales > Promicromonosporaceae > Isoptericola > Isoptericola sp. NPDC058082. The sequence continues at coordinate 632,577 of NZ_JBHVSQ010000001.1, forward strand.
CCGAACATCACGCTGTTGCCGACGGCGTTGACGAACCGCGGGTCCTGCAGCAGCGTCGTGAAGTTGGCCAGACCGACGACGTCGAACTGGGTGGAGAAGCCCGACCAGTTGGTGAGGGCGTAGAACGCGGCCTGCACGAACGGCCAGATCACGAAGACGAGGAACAGCGCGAGCGGCAGACCGAGGCAGACGACGAAGAAGCTCACGGTGTCGAACGACCACCCACCGGCCCGCCGCCGGCGGGGCCCGTTGCTGGGCCCCGCCGCGGCCCCCTCGCCGGTGGGCAGGATCTGCCCGGCGCCGGGGATGGCGGTCATGACACCTCGATCTTGTCGATCGTGTCGTCGTTCGCGATGCGGTCCGTGATCGCCTGCAGCTCCTTGGTCAGGTCGGCGACCGACTTCTTGCCGTCGAGGAAGGAGTTCCAGATCGGGAGCTGCTCCTGGTTCATGCCGTACGTGTCGACGAACTTGAACGTGAAGATGTCCGCGCCGGCGGCGGCGATCATCTCGGACTGCGACACCAGCGCGGTGGACCCGAACCCGTCGTCCGGGACGATGCCCTTGACGACCGTCGGCGCCAGCTTCGTCTTGGAGAAGTTCGTCGCCGACTCCTTCGAGAGCATGATGCGGAGCAGCTCCTTGCCGCCCGCGACGCTCTTCGCCTGCGACGGCACGATGAAGGGCTCGCCGGCGGTCAGGTGCAGCGCGGTCGCGGGCATGGCGGCGTTCGCCGTGACGGAGAAGCTCGGCACGCCCTTCATCTGGAAGTCCGGCGCCGTCTGCTTCTTCATCTCGTTCTCGATCCACGACCCGGACGGGTAGAGCAGCGCCTCCTCCTTGTTGCTCCACTGGGCCTGCGCCGCGGTGAACTGCGTGCCCGAGCCGCCGGGCTTGAAGTACCCGGCGTCGATGATCTCCTTCATGATCGTGAACGTCGCCTGGAGCGCGTCGTTCGACCAGCACTCGGGCTTCAGGTTCTCGAGCGCCAGCCGGACCTCGTCGCCGCCCTCCTTGATGGCCGACTCGACCGCCAGGGTCTGGTAATAGGTGGCCGCCTCGGTGCCCCACAGGAAGAGGTACTTGCCGGCCTTCTTCGCCTCGGCGCCGAGGGCCTTGGCCTCCTCCCAGGTGGTGGGCGGCGTCCACCCGTTCTTCTCGAAGAGGCTGCCCGAGTACCAGACGCCGTAGACCGTCAGCGCGTAGTTGATCGCCGCGAGCTTGTCCCCGTAGGTCCCCGGCGCGAGGACGCCCTCGTAGAGGGTCTCCCGGATGGTCGTGCCCTCGACGTTGGGCGCGTCGATGATGTCCGTGAGGTCCTCGAGCTGGTCGAGGATCGTGTTGAACCCGATCGACTGGGCGCCGGAGTTGTCCACCAGGTCGGGCGGGTTGCCGCCGACGAACCGTGGCTGCAGCTCCGTGGCGATCTGCGTCGAGGGCGAGACCTTCACGGTCGAGCCGGCGTGCAACCCGGCGAGGACCGTGCCGGCGAACTCCACGTAGTCGACGCCGTAGCCGCCGTCGAAGATCACCGCGTCGACCGTGGTGTTCTCGGCCATGCCGAACGGGTTCTTCGCGTCCTGCTCGCCGCCGGGTGCGGCGCTGGTGGTCTCCTCGCCGCCTCCCCCACCCGTGGCGCACGCCGCGAGGGGGAGGCCGAACGGGACGGCGGCGGCCGTGTACATCACGGCACGGAGCACCGACCGACGGGAGGGCTGGGGGGTGATGTTGCTCTGGTCAGTGGTGAGGTTGTTGGTCATCGTCGTTGATGCCCTTCGTGTCAGGGTGCGTCGCTGGACGCCCCGTCAACCGTGCTGCCTGCCCGCTCGGGCCCTGCGCCGACCTCCTCGTCTCGCGCCACGGTGAGCCGTTGCGGCGGGTTCCGCACCGCTCACGGAAATATCTCCCATCCACCACGGGGATGGAGTGGAAAATATTCACGCGCGGACGCCACGTCAACAGCCGACACGACAGTGTGACCGGACTGGTATAGATCACCCGCTCGGGTCGGGGCGGCCCCTTACGGAGCCGGCGCCGCGAGCCGCACCGGCGCGGGCTCCACGAGAACCGCGAAGTTGACCGACCGAGCGATGAAGCACAGGGCGTGCGCGCGGTGGTGCAGCGCCGCCACCGCCTCGTCCGTCGCCTGCGGCCCCGCGTCGACGGTCACCCTCGGCCGCAGCGTGACGTCCGTGAACTGCCCCTCGCCCCGGGACTCCACGCGCATCGTGCCGGTCGTCTCGTCCATGTACTCACGGACCACGAGGCCGTGCTCGGCGGCCAGATGCAGGAACCACAGCATGTGGCACTGCGCGAGGCTCGCGACGAACAGCTCCTCCGGGTTGTACCGCGCCGGGTCGCCCCGGAACGCGGGGTCGGCGCTGCCCGGAAGCGGCGGCTTGCCCGCGACGAGCACCGTGTGGTCCCGGGAGTACGACGTGTAGGACGTCGTCCCCGGTCCGCCACCGGGAGCAGCGGCACCGCCCTCGGCAGCATCGGGCCAGGCGACGGTCACGGCGTAGTTGTGGTGCGCACCCATGGCCACACGCTAGGGCGTCAGGCGGCGCTGCGCTTACCGGGACGCTTCGTCGTGGACTTCCCCGTCGCCTTCGTCTTCCCGGAGCCCTTCGCCGCCCCCTGGGCGGTGGCCTTCGCCGAGCCGCGGGCCCGCGGCGCCGACGAGGTCGACGTCGCGGCGGCGGACCTCGCCCGGCCGGCCGGGGCCGCCACCGGCACGGCCGGGTGCGCCTGGAGGATCGGCGCGAGGAACAGGCCCGTGTGGCTGGCCTCGACCCGCACGACCTCCTCAGGAGTCCCTTCCGCCACGACCGTCCCGCCGCCCGAGCCACCCTCAGGCCCCATGTCGACGATCCAGTCGGCGCTCTTGATGACGTCGAGGTTGTGCTCGATGACGAGGACGGTGTTGCCCTTCTCCACCAGCGACTGCAGCACGCCGAGCAGCTTGCGGATGTCCTCGAAGTGCAGGCCCGTGGTCGGCTCGTCCAGGACGTAGATCGTGCGGCCCGTGGAGCGCTTCTGCAGCTCGCTCGCGAGCTTGACCCGCTGCGCCTCACCGCCCGAGAGCGTCGGCGCGGGCTGCCCGAGGCGGACGTAGCCGAGGCCCACCTCGACCAGCGTGGTGAGGTAGCGCGAGATCGCGGGGAACGCCGCGAAGAACTCCGCGGCCTCCTCGATCGGCATGTCCAGCACGTCCGCGACCGTCTTGCCCTTGAAGTGCACCTCGAGGGTCTCGCGGTTGTACCGCGCGCCGTGGCACACCTCGCACGGCACGTAGACGTCGGGCAGGAAGTTCATCTCGATCTTCAGCGTGCCGTCGCCCGCGCACGCCTCGCACCGGCCGCCCTTGACGTTGAAGGAGAAGCGACCCGGCCCGTAGCCGCGGACCTTCGCCTCCTCCGTCTCCGCGAAGATCTTGCGGATCCGGTCCCACACGCCGGTGTAGGTGGCCGGGTTGGACCGCGGCGTGCGCCCGATCGGGCCCTGGTCGACGTGCACCACCTTGTCGAGCTGGTCCACGCCCGTGACCCGGGTGTGGCGGCCCGCCACCTGGCGCGCGCCGTTGAGCTCGTTGGCGAGCACGGTGTGCAGGATCGAGTTGACGAGCGTCGACTTGCCCGACCCCGAGACGCCGGTGACCGCCGTGAGCACCCCGAGCGGGAACGACACGTCGATCCCCCGCAGGTTGTTCTCCCGGGCACCGACGACCGTGACCTTCCGGCCGGGGTCGGTCGCGCGGCGCTCCGCCGGCAGCGCGATGCTGCGCCGGCCGGAGAGGTAGGCGCCGGTCATCGAGCCCTCGGCCTCGAGGAGCCCGGCGTAGTCGCCCGAGTGCACCACGCGGCCGCCGTGCTCGCCCGCGCCGGGGCCGACGTCGACGATCCAGTCGGCCGCGCGGATGGTGTCCTCGTCGTGCTCGACGACGATCAGCGTGTTCCCGAGGTCCCGCAGGCGGGTCAGCGTCTCGATGAGGCGGTGGTTGTCGCGCTGGTGCAGGCCGATCGACGGCTCGTCGAGCACGTACAGCACGCCGACCAGGCCGGAGCCGATCTGGGTCGCGAGCCGGATGCGCTGGGCCTCCCCGCCCGACAGGGTGCCCGCCGGGCGCTCGAGCGACAGGTAGTGCAGGCCCACGTCGACGAGGAAGCCGAGCCGGGCGTGGATCTCCTTGAGCACCTCGGCCGCGATGGCGCGCTCGCGCTCGCCCAGCTCGAGCCCGTCGAGGAAGTGCTTGGCCTGGTCGATCGGCAGGCGGCACACGTCCCAGATCGACTTGCCCCCCACCGTGACCGCGAGGACCTCGGGCTTGAGCCGCGCCCCCGAGCACACGGGGCACGGCACCTCCCGCATGTACGCCTCGTACTTCTCCTTCGACCAGTCGGACTCGGTCTCCCGGTGCCGCCGCTCCAGGAAGGTCACCGCGCCCTCGAAGCCCGTGGAGTACTGCCGTTCGCGGCCCCACCGGTTCTTGTACCGCACGTGCACCTGGTGGTTGCGGCCGAACAGGATCGCGTCGCGGGCGCGCTGCGGCAGGGCGCGCCACGGCACGTCCATGGAGAAGCTCATCTCCTCCGCCAGGGCGGTGAGCACCCGCTCGAAGTACTCGGACGACGTCTGCGCCCACGGCACGACGGCGCCGTCGCGCAGGGTCCTCTCCTCGTCCGGGACGACGAGGTCGGCGTCCACCTCGAGGCGGAAGCCGATGCCGGTGCACTCCGGGCACGCGCCGTACGGCGCGTTGAAGGAGAAGGTCCGCGGCTCGATCTCGTCGAGCGCGAGCGGGTGGTCGTTGGGGCACGCCCGCTTCTCCGAGAACTTGCGCACCCGGTCGAGGTCGTCGATGTCGGCGTCGACGAGCTCGACCATGACGAGGCCGCCCGCGAGCCGCAGCGCGGTCTCCACCGAGTCCGTCAGGCGACGCTGGACGCCGTCCCGTGACACGAGGCGGTCCACGACGACCTCGATGTCGTGCTTGAGCTTCTTCTCGAGCGTGGGCGGGCTGGTCAGCTGCACCACCTCGCCGTCGACCCGCGCGCGGGCGAAGCCCTGCGTCTGCAGCTCGGCGAACAGGTCGGCGTACTCGCCCTTGCGCCCCCGCACGACGGGCGCGAGCACCTGGTAGCGCGTGCCCTCCGGCAGCTCGAGGAGCTTGTCGACGATCTGCTGCGGCGTCTGCGAACGCACCGGTTCCCCGCACACGGGGCAGTGCTGCGTCCCCGCGCGGGCGAACAGCAGGCGCAGGTAGTCGTAGACCTCGGTGATCGTGCCGACCGTCGACCGGGGGTTGCGGTTGGTCGACTTCTGGTCGATCGACACCGCGGGCGAGAGGCCCTCGATGAAGTCGACGTCGGGCTTGTCCATCTGCCCGAGGAACTGGCGCGCGTACGCGGAGAGCGACTCCACGTAGCGTCGCTGCCCCTCGGCGAAGATCGTGTCGAACGCCAGGGAGGACTTCCCCGAGCCGGACAGGCCGGTGAAGACGATCAGCTCGTCGCGCGGGAGGTCGAGCTCGATGTTGCGCAGATTGTGCTCGCGGGCGCCGGAGATGACGAGGCGGTTGCTCACCCGGGCATCCTACGTCGGAGCGCCGACATTCGTACAGGCGTTCTATGCGGTTTCCGGTGCCTGACCGGTCACACCCGGACGCCCTCCCTGACCCCGCCTGGACGCCCACCGCCCGCACCGGCCCGCGGTGCTTGGATACGGCCATGTCCGTCTACGCCGTCACGTACGTCTACGTCACCGACCCCGACCGCCTCGCGGAGGTCCGGCCCGAGCACCGGGCGTTCCTCCGCGGCCTGCACGAGAGCGGCGCGCTCCGCGTGTCCGGCCCGCTGCCCGCCACGCCCGACGGCGAGCCCGGCGGCGCGCTCCTGGTCGTCGAGGCCGCCGACGCGACCGGGGCGCTCGAGCTGCTCGCGGCCGACCCCATGCGCCGCGAAGGACTGGTCGCGCACCGCGCGGCACGTGAGTTCGTCCCGGTGATCGGCGGCTTCGCCGCCTGACGCCCGTCGACGAGCGCGGGCCGCGGACGGCGTACCGTCCGGGGCCCGCGCTCGTGTCGTCAGCGCCCCGTGGCCTCCGGCCCCGATGAGGCGGACGAGGAGCTGGACTCCGGCTCCGCGTCCTGAGTCACCGCCGTCGACGACGGCTCCGGGCCGGTCGCGTCCGTCGGGGCCGTCTCCTTCGCGGCCACCGCGGCCGTGCGCCGCGTCTTCGCCAGGCTCGCGACGGTGGCGATCGCGATCGAGCCGAGGATCACGGTCAGGGACAGCCAGATCGGGATCTCGGGCGCCCAGGCGACGTGCTCGCCCCCGTTGATGAACGGGAGCGTGTTGGTGTGCAGCGCCTCGAGGATGAGCTTGACGCCGATGAACCCGAGGATGACGGCCAGGGCGATCGGCAGGTACACCAGCCGCTCGAGCAGGCCGCCGAGCAGGAAGTACAGCTGCCGCAGCCCCATGAGGGCGAAGATGTTCGCGGTGAAGACGATGAAGGGGTCCTTCGTCAGCCCGAAGATCGCCGGGATCGAGTCGAGCGCGAACAGCAGGTCCGTCGAGCCGATCGCCACGAACACGACGAGCATCGGGGTGAACAGCTTCTTGCCGTCGACCACCGTGCGCACCTTGGCGCCGTCGTACTCCTTGCTCACCGGCAGCACGCGGCGCAGGAGGCGGATCGCGACGTTCTCCTTGAACTCCTCCTCGTCGTCACCGCCCGCCACCAGCTTCACGGCCGTGTAGATGAGGAACGCGCCGAAGAGGTAGAACACCCACACGAACTGCTCGAGGATCGCCGCACCGGCGAGGATGAACGCGCCGCGCAGCACCAGCGCGATGATGATGCCGACCATCAGCACCATCTGCTGGTGCTGCTTCGGCACCGCGAACCGCGACATGATGATGACGAAGACGAACAGGTTGTCCACGCTCAGGGAGTACTCGGTGAGCCAGCCGGCGTAGAACTCCCCGGCAGGGGCGGAGCCGCCCACGGCGAGCACGACCAGTCCGAACACCAGCGCCAGGGCGACGTAGAAGCCGACCCACAGGCCGCTCTCCTTCATGCTCGGCACGTGGGGGCGCCTGCCGACGATCGCGAGGTCGACGGCGAGCAGGACGATCAGCGCCGCGAGCGACGCCCACTCGAACCAGATCGGCAGCTCGTGGATCATGCATCTCCTTCGGAGGACGGGGCCACGACCGCGCGGGCCCGACGGTCGCGCCGGTCACGGGCGAGCGAGGCGATCGTCGTGACGGCGAGCACCACCACGATGAAGCCCAGCGACAGGGTGGTCGGGATCTCGGGGATGGCCTCGACGTGCTCACCGCCGTTGACGAACGGCAGCTCGTTGGTGTGCAGCGCGTGGATCACCAGCTTGACACCGATGAAGCCGAGGATCGCCGCCAGCCCGTAGTTGAGGTAGACGAGCCGGTCGAGCAGCCCGTCCACGAGGAAGTAGAGCTGGCGCAGGCCGAGCAGCGAGAACGCGTTGGCGGCGAACACCAGGTACGTCTCCTGGGTGAGGCCGAAGATCGCGGGGATCGAGTCCACCGCGAACAGGAGGTCGGCGCTGCCGATCGCGACCATCACGATGAGCATCGGCGTGATGAACCGCTTGCCGTCGATCTTCGTGGTCATCCGGTCGCCGACGTAGGAGTCCGTCGTGGGGAACACCCGGCGCGTCAGGCGCAGCAGGCCGTTCTCGTTCCACTCCTCGTCGTGGCCCGTGCCCGAGCGCGCCTGGGCGATCGCGGTCCAGATGAGGAAGGCGCCGAAGATGTAGAACACCCAGGCGAAGTTCGCGATGATCGCGGCGCCGGCGATGATGAACACCGTGCGCAGCACCAGCGCGATCGTGATGCCGATGAGGAGCACCCGCTGCTGGTACTCCCGGGGCACCCGGAAGCTCGTCATGATCAGGACGAAGACGAACAGGTTGTCGACGCTGAGCGACTTCTCGGTGATGTACCCGGCGAAGTACTCGCCGCCGTACGTCCCGCCCCACACGATCCACACGATCACGCCGAACACGACCGCGACCGCGACGTAGGCCAGGGACCACGTGGCTGACTCGCGCAGGGTGGGGGCGTGGGGGGTGCGCACGTGGCCGACGTAGTCGACCGCGAGCATGGCGAGGATCACGCCGACGGTGACGATCCAGACCCAGACGGGCACATCCATGGAAACTCCTCCGGTACGTAGCACTGAGCACCGGAGGTCTTCCCCACCCGGAGCGGCTGCGAGCCTGACGTCCGGGCCGACGAGGCCGGTCCGGCATCCGTGCCGGACGTGATGACGACCTCACCGTGGGCGGGGTACTCCCCTCCAACCCGCACACCTTACATGAGACCTCGGACCGGCCATCCGCGCATGTCACGACGCGATCGCCGCCTGCCGCGGCGCACGGCTCGCGCCGCTCAGGCCGTCGCGGCCTGCATCTGCCGCAGCTCCTTCTTCAGCCCGCCGATCTCGTCGCGCAGGCGCGCCGCGACCTCGAACTGCAGCTCCGCGGCGGCGGCGTGCATCTGGTCGCTGAGCTCCTGGATCAGCTCCGCGAGCTCGCCCGCGGCGGCGCCGGCGAGCCTGTTGCCGGTGGTGGCGCCCTCCTTCGGCGAGCCCGGCACGGGCGCGCGGCCCTTGCCCTGCGCGGACGCCGGGGCCTTGCGGTACCCGCCGGACAGCAGCTCCTGCGTGTCGATGTCCTCGCGGGCGAGCATGTCGGTGACGTCCGCGATCTTCTTGCGCAGCGGCTGCGGGTCGATCCCGTGCTCCTCGTTGTACGCCACCTGCTTCGCACGTCGGCGGTCGGTCTCGTCGAGGGCGTACCGCATGGCCGGCGTGATCTTGTCCGCGTACATGTGCACCTGGCCGGTGACGTTGCGCGCCGCGCGACCGATCGTCTGGATGAGCGACCGCTCGGAGCGCAGGAAGCCCTCCTTGTCGGCGTCGAGGATCGCCACCAGGGACACCTCGGGCAGGTCCAGGCCCTCGCGCAGCAGGTTGATGCCGACCAGGACGTCGTACTCGCCCAGCCGCAGCTCGCGCAGCAGCTCGACACGACGCAGCGTGTCGACCTCCGAGTGCAGGTACCGCACGCGCACGTCCTTCTCGAGGAAGTAGTCCGTGAGGTCCTCGGCCATCTTCTTGGTGAGGGTCGTGACCAGCACGCGCTCGTCCTTCTCGACGCGCTCGCGGATCTCGTGCAGCAGGTCGTCGATCTGACCCGTGGTCGGCTTGACGACCACCTGCGGGTCCACCAGGCCGGTGGGCCGGATGACCTGCTCCACCACGCCGTCGGACATGGAGAGCTCGTAGTCGCCCGGGGTCGCGGACAGGTAGACCGTCTGCCCGATCCGCTCGACGAACTCCTCCCAGCGCAGCGGCCGGTTGTCCATCGCGCTCGGCAGGCGGAACCCGTGCTCCACGAGCGACCGCTTGCGCGACATGTCGCCCTCGAACATCGCGCCGATCTGGGGCACGGTCTGGTGCGACTCGTCGATGACGAGCAGGAAGTCCTCGGGGAAGTAGTCGAGCAGGGTGTTCGGGGGCGAGCCCTGCTCGCGGCCGTCGATGTGCCGCGAGTAGTTCTCGATGCCGCTGCACGTGCCGATCTGGCGCATCATCTCGATGTCGTACGTGGTGCGCATGCGCAGCCGCTGCGCCTCCAGCAGCTTGTTCTGCCGCTCGAGGTCCGCCAGGCGGTCGGCGAGCTCGGCCTCGATGCCGCCGATCGCCCGCTCCATCCGCTCCGGGCCCGCGACGTAGTGCGTGGCCGGGAAGAGGTAGACGCTCTGCTCGTTGCGGATCACCTCGCCCGTGAGCGGGTGCAGGGTCTGGATCGACTCGATCTCGTCGCCGAACATCTCGATGCGGACGGCGAGCTCCTCGTACACCGGGATGATCTCCACCGTGTCGCCGCGCACGCGGAACGTCCCGCGCGTGAACGCCAGGTCGTTGCGCGTGTACTGCATCTGCACGAAACGACGGAGCATGTCGTCCCGGTCGACCACGTCGCCGACGTCGAGCCGCACCATGCGGTCGACGTACTCCTGCGGGGTGCCGAGGCCGTAGATGCACGACACGGAAGCGACGACGATGACGTCGCGCCGGGTCAGCAGCGACGACGTCGCCGAGTGCCGCAGTCGCTCCACCTCGTCGTTGATCGACGAGTCCTTCTCGATGTAGGTGTCCGTCTGCGCGATGTACGCCTCGGGCTGGTAGTAGTCGTAGTACGACACGAAGTACTCGACGGCGTTGTTCGGCAGCAGCTCGCGGAACTCGGTGGCGAGCTGCGCGGCGAGCGTCTTGTTGGGCGCCATGACGAGCGTGGGCCGCTGCAGCTTCTCGATGAGCCACGCCGTCGTCGCGCTCTTGCCGGTGCCGGTCGCGCCGAGCAGGACGACGTCCTTCTCCCCCGCCTGCACACGGGACGCGAGGTCCGCGATGGCGGTGGGCTGGTCTCCCGAGGGCTCGTAGTCGGACACCACCTCGAAGGGGGCCACCGCACGCTGCAGGTCGGTCACGGGTCGCATGGCACCACCGTACGGCGCGCCCCCGACACCCACTGCCGCCCCGGGGAACGACCCGGACAGGGGGTGAATTTCCGACATTTATTTTGTAAGGAAAGAGTCGTAACCCTAGGGTGACGGCGAGCCCGTGCCCGGGCACCGCACGTCCGCCCGCGCCCTCGCGGCGCGCCCGAGTCCCGTGGAGACCTATGCCCGCCGTCGCCCCCCGTGTCCCCCGCGTCGCCCTGCGTCGCCCGGTCGTCCTGGGTGCGTGCGCGGCGCTCGTCGCCGCGCCGGCCCTGGCCCCCGTCGCCGCCCTCGCGACCGACGGCGCGGCACCGGTCGCGTGGTGCGCCGACCTGGGGGCCGACCGTCCCGTCGGCGTCTACGACGAGGCCGTCGTCGTGGACGACGGGGTCGGCATCTACGTCGGCGGCGACCTCGCCGTCTCCCGCGCCAAGGAGCTCGAGGGCAGGGTCGTCGTCGCGGGAGACGCCGACCTCGCACGCGACGGCGGCCCCGACTCCCTCAACGTCGGCACGGCCGGGGGCGGCGGCTCCGCGATCGCGCCCGCGGGCGGCCGCGACCACCTCGTGGTGGGCGGTGACCTGGCGGCCGGACCGCGCCTCCAGGTCGGCTTCAACACTCCCGGCGGCGGCAACGTCGTGGTCGGCGGACGGATCGTCGGCGACGTGAGCACGGAGTCCTTCGTCGACCGCGCCCGGGGCAGCGTCCGCGCGGAGGTCGGACGCGAGGCCGCGCTCGCCGCCTACTCCGGCTACCCGGCCCTGGCGCGCGCCCTGTCCGACCAGGCCGAGGCGTCGGCGACCGACGTCGATCCCGAGAGCGGGGTGCTGACCCTGCGGGCCCCCGGTTCCTACCGGATCACCGCCGCCGAGGCGCGCGACCTCCAGGTCCTCAGGATCGACGGGAGGGAGCCCGTCACGATCACGGTCTCGGGGGCAGCCGTGTCGATGACGCTCGACCACGTCGAGGTCGCCGGCGACCGGGTCTACCAGGCCACCCAGTTCCTCGGCAGGTCCCTCCTGTGGTCCTTCCCCGACGCCGCCTCCGTCGACCTCGGCACGAACGGCCAGCTCCCGGGCAGCCTCGTCGTCCCCGGCACGGACAGCACCCTCACCGTCGCGACGAGCACGAACGGCCGGGTCCTCGCCGCGGGCGACGTCTCCTACACGGGCGGACACGGCATCGAGCACCACAACTACCCGTGGACCGGGGAGTGCGTCGACCTCCCCGCGGTCACCCCGCCGGGCGGCGCCACCGACGAGGGCGACGGCGACGACGGCGGGGACGGGTCGCAGACCCCGGCGCCGACCACGGAGCCGTCCCCCACGACCACCGAGGACGCCACCCCCGGCCCGTCCACGACGTCACCGGCCTCGGAGGCGGACGGCGAGAGCCCCGCGGACGGCGCGGCTCCCGTCGGCGGGAGCGACGAGGGCACGACGCTCCCGGACGACGACCTCGCCGCCGCGGCGGCCGTGGCCGGCGCGGAGCCCACGCCGGCGTCCTCCGACCGACCGGCCGAGGACGCGCTGCCCCGCACCGGCGCGCAGGTCGGCCTCGTCGCCGCCGCGGCCGCGGCCCTGCTCGGTGCGGGCGCGCTCCTCGTCGCGCTCCGTCGTCGGACGACCCGAGGCACGTCCCGCGGCTGAGCCGTCGCCCGGGCAGACGGCGGCGGCCGACGCCCGCCGCGCTCCTGGTGGCCACCGGCGCGCCGGCCGTGATCGCCGCCCCGCCGGGGTCGCGGCCGACCCGACGACGAGGGCGCCCGAACCGAGGCCCCCCGTCCGGAGGCATTACCGTATCTGCCTGCCTTCCACCGACACCCCAGTATTGATCAGTG
>NZ_JBHVSQ010000001.1:644978-655043 GCF_042885055.1 Isoptericola sp. NPDC058082
CCACTTGGGGTCGCGCAACACCCGACGCAAAGGTCCTCCGACCGACTCTCCCGGGCCGCGCTCCTTCGTGGTGTCGTCGTGCCGTCGCCGGCCGCCCGGGCGTGCGTCGGCGGCGTCAGGCCGACGACGCGGCGTCGGACTCCTCGTCCACCTCCGCGCGCAGCCGCTGCCAGAGCGCGTCGACCTGCTCGCGCAGCCCGTCCTCCGTGCCGGAACCGTCCAGCACCACGTCAGCGACGGCGGTCCGCGCCTCGTCCGTCGCCTGCGCCCCGACGCGGGCCCGCGCCGCACCGTCGTCGAGGCCGCGTCCGTCGACGAGGCGCGCGACCCGCTGCTCCGCGGGGGCGTGCACGACCACGAGCAGGTGGAAATGATCGGCCTGGCCGGTCTCGACCAGCAGCGGGATGTCGTGGACCACGACGGCCCGGTCGTCCGCGGCCCCGGCGAGCGCCTCCCGCTCGGCCGCCAGGCGGCGGATCTCCGGGTGCAGGATGCCCTCGAGCCGTGCCCGGGAGGCCGTGTCGTCGAAGACGAGCCGCCCCAGCGCCGGGCGGTCGAGGGAGCCGTCCGGGGCGAGGACGCCCTCGCCGAAGGCCGCGACGACCTCCTCGAGCCCCACCGTGCCGGGCTCCACCACCTCCCGGGCGAGGACGTCGTGGTCGATCACGACGGCGCCCAGCTCGGCGAGGCGGCGCGCGACGACGGACTTGCCTGCGGCGATGCCGCCCGTGAGGCCGATGCGAAGCATGGGCCCATCCTGCCCCCGGCGTAGGCTTCCCGCCATGAGCGCCCAGCGGCACCGGGCCGGGGCGGGCCGGGAGGTGCCATGGCGGGCGGACCGATGATGCGGTCGTACCTGAACGACGCGACCGTGAAGGACCGTCGGCTCGCGGGCCCGACGCTCCGCCGCATCCTCGGCTTCGCCCGCCCGTACCGGGCACAGCTCGCGGCGTTCGTCGGGCTGCTGGTGCTCAGCGCGGCCGCCGGCGCCGTCACGCCGCTGCTGTTCCGCCGCCTCATCGACGACGGCATCGGGACCGGCGACCGCGGGCTCGTGCTGGCGATGGCCGCCGCGGCGGCGGGGATCGCGCTCGTCACGGCCGCCCTGGCGGTGGCGGAGCGCTGGCTGTCGTCGCGGGTGGGCGAGGGACTGATCCTCGACCTGCGGTCCGCCGTCTTCGACCACGTCCAGACGATGCCCATCGCCTTCTTCGCCCGGGCGCGGACCGGCGCTCTCGTGCAGCGGCTCAACGGCGACGTGCTCGGCGCGCAGCAGGCGTTCACGTCCACGCTCCAGACCGTCGTCTCCAACGGGCTGACGATCGCGTTCACCCTTGCCGCGATGCTCGCGATGTCGTGGCAGCTCACCCTGGTGTCACTGGTGCTCGTCCCGGCGTTCGTGCTGCCCGCCCGCTGGTTCGGGCGCCGCCTCGCCGGGCTGGCGCGCACCGGGTACGACCTCAACGCGGACGCCGGGCAGATGATGAACGAACGGTTCAACGTCGCGGGCGCCCACCTGGTCAAGGTGTTCGGCGACCCGGAGGCGGAGAGCGCGCGGTACGCGGCCCAGGTGCGCCGGCTGCGGGACCTCGGCGTCCGCACCGCGCTGCTCGGCACCTGGTTCCGCGTCGGGCTGACGACGCTCGCGTCCCTGGCGATCGCCGCCGTCTACGGTCTGGGCGGGCTGCAGTCGATCGCCGGCGAGCTCACCGTCGGCACCGTCGTCGCGCTGACCGCCTACCTCGGTCGCCTCTACGGGCCGCTCACCGCGATGTCGAACGTCCAGGTCGACGTCATGACCGCCCTGGTCAGCTTCGAGCGCGTGCTCGAGGTGCTCGACCTCGAGCCTGCTCTCGCCGAGAAGCCCGGCGCCGCCGACCTGAGGGCGGCCGTGGCCGCCCGGGGCGCCTCCGTCGAGCTGGACCACGTGACCTTCCGGTACCCGAGGGCCGACGAGGTCTCCCTCGCCTCCCTCGAGTCGGTCGCGACGCTGCGCTCCGACCCCACCGAGGACACGCTGCGCGACGTGTCGTTCTCCGTGCCCGCCGGCGCGATGGTCGCGCTGGTCGGGCCCTCCGGGGCCGGCAAGACGACCGTCTCCCAGCTCGTCTCGCGCCTGTACGACCCCACCTCCGGTGCCGTGCGCATCGCCGGCGCGGACCTCCGGGACGTCACCGCCGCGTCGCTGCGGGGCACGGTCGGCGTGGTCGCCCAGGAGGCTCACCTCTTCCACGACACCGTGGCGGCGAACCTCCGCTTCGCCCGGCCCGACGCGACCGACGAGGACCTCGAGCGGGCGTTGCGCCAGGCGCGCATCTGGGACCTGGTCGGCCGGCTGCCCGAGGGCGTCGACACCGTGGTCGGCGACCGCGGCTACCGCCTGTCCGGCGGCGAACGGCAGCGGCTCGCGATCGCGCGGCTGCTGCTCAAGGCGCCGGACGTCGTCGTGCTCGACGAGGCGACCGCCCACCTGGACTCGGAGTCCGAGGCCGCCGTGCAGGCGGCGCTCGACCAGGCGCTGGCGGGCCGCACGTCCCTCGTCATCGCGCACCGGCTGTCGACCGTCCGGGCGGCGGACGCGATCGTCGTCCTCGCCGAGGGCCGCGTGGTGGAGACCGGCACGCACGCCGAGCTGCTCGCCGCGGGCGGCCTGTACGCCGAGCTCCACGCGACGCAGTTCGCGGGCGCTGCGGCGAGCACGAACGAGTAACGACCGGCCGGGCGCACGACGGCGGCCCGCCACCCCGAGGGGTGACGGGCCGCCGTGGGCTACCGGTGGGTCGCGGACGACCCGACGGTGTCAGTCGCCGATCAGTTGCCGGTGAGCTTCTCGCGGAGCGCGGCGAGCGCCTCGTCCGAGGCGAGCGTGCCCGCGGCCTCCTGCGCCGGCGGGGCCGACGAGTAGGAGGAGGACGAGGACGACGACGACGAGCTGCTGGAGCTGCCGCCGGGGACCGCGTCGTTCACGGCCGCGTCGGCGTCCGCCGCGATGGCCGCACGGACCTGCTCGCGGTGCGACTCCCAGCGGGCGTGCGCCTTGGCGTACTCCGCCTCCCAGGCCTCGCGCTGCGTCTCGAAGCCCTCGAGCCACTCGTTGGTCTCCGGGTCGAAGCCCTCGGGGTACTTGTACTCGCCGTTCTCGTCGTACTCGGCAGCCATGCCGTAGAGCGCGGGGTCGAAGTCCTCGGACTCCGGGTCCATGCCCTCGTTGGCCTGCTTGAGCGACAGCGAGATGCGGCGACGCTCGAGGTCGATGTCGATGACCTTGACAAACACCTCGGCACCGACGCTGACGACCTGCTCGGGCAGCTCGACGTGGCGGACGGCCAGCTCGGAGATGTGCACCAGGCCCTCGATGCCGTCCTCGACGCGGACGAACGCACCGAACGGCACGAGCTTCGTGACCTTGCCGGGCACGACCTGGCCGATGGCGTGCGTGCGGGCGAAGGTCTGCCACGGGTCCTCCTGCGTCGCCTTCAGCGACAGGGAGACGCGCTCGCGGTCGTGGTCGACGTCGAGCACCTCGACGGTGACCTCCTGGCCCACCTCGACGACCTCGGACGGGTGGTCGATGTGCTTCCAGGACAGCTCCGAGACGTGCACCAGACCGTCGACGCCGCCGAGGTCCACGAACGCACCGAAGTTGACGATCGAGGAGACGACACCGGGGCGCACCTGGCCCTTCTGCAGCGTCTGCAGGAAGGTGGAGCGGACCTCGGACTGCGTCTGCTCGAGCCAGGCACGGCGCGACAGGACCACGTTGTTGCGGTTCTTGTCGAGCTCGATGATCTTGGCCTCGATCTCCTTGCCGACGTACGGCGCGAGGTCGCGGACGCGACGCATCTCCACGAGGGAGGCGGGGAGGAAGCCACGAAGACCGATGTCGAGGATGAGGCCACCCTTGACGACCTCGATGACGGTGCCGGTGACGACGCCGTCCTCCTCCTTGATCTTCTCGATCGTGCCCCAGGCGCGCTCGTACTGGGCGCGCTTCTTCGACAGGATCAGGCGACCCTCCTTGTCCTCCTTCTGGAGGACGAGAGCCTCGACGGCGTCGCCCACGGCGACGACCTCGCCCGGGTCCACGTCGTGCTTGATGGAGAGCTCCCGGGACGGGATCACACCCTCCGTCTTGTAACCGATGTCGAGGAGGACCTCGTCGCGGTCGACCTTGACGATCGTGCCTTCCACGATGTCACCATCGTTGAAGTACTTGATGGTGGCGTCGACGGCGGCAAGGAAGTCCTCCTCGGTGCCGATGTCGTTGACGGCAACCTGCGGGGCGGACTTCGTGGTGGAGATGGTCATTGAGTAGATGCTCCGATGCGGACAGGACGTAGTGCGGACAGGGTCTGTGGCGAGGGCACCGGGTTGTCGACGTGACGATCGATCCGCCGCAACGTCGTGACGACGGCGATTCGAGCTCAAGGACGGCCCCGGGCGCACTGCACCGCGGACAATCTTATCGATGACCAGGCGAGGGGTCAACGCGGGGCCCCGTGCCACGATGGCCGGGTGAGCGACCATCCTCCCGCGCCCCGTCCCGTCACGCACGCGGGGTACGACGACGTCCCCGACGACGCCGGCAACGCGGCCGCGCGCGGCTGGTGGGACGAGAACGCCGACGACTACCTCGCCGACCACGGGTCGTTCCTCGGCGACGCGGGCTTCCGCTGGGGCCCGGAGGGCCTCACCGAGGCGGAGGCCGGCCTGCTCGGCGACGTCGCCGGGGCACGTGTCGTCGAGATCGGCGCCGGTGCGGCGCACTGCTCGCGCTGGCTGGTCGGCCGCGGCGCCCGGGTGGTGGCCACCGACGTCTCTGCACGGATGCTCTCCGGCGCGGCACGGCTCAACGCGGCGACGGACACACCGGTGCCGCTGGTGCAGGCCGACGCCCGGTCGCTCCCGTTCGCCCCCGCGAGCGTCGACATCGTGTTCACCTCGTACGGGGCGATCCCCTTCGTGGCGGACGCGGCGCGGGTGCACGCCGAGGCCGCCCGCGTGCTGCGGCCCGGCGGCCGGTGGGTGTTCTCCGTGACGCACCCCGTCCGCTGGGCGTTCCCCGACGACCCCACCGCCCGGGGACTCACCGTGCACCGCTCGTACTTCGACCGGCGTCCCTACGTCGAGACCGACGACCTGGGCGACGTGCGCTACGCCGAGTACCACCGCACCGTCGGCGACCACGTGCGCGACGTCGCCGCTGCCGGCCTGCGCCTGCGCGACGTCGTCGAACCCGAGTGGCCGGACTGGAACGACGCCACCTGGGGCGGCTGGAGCCCGGAGCGCGGCGCCGTCCTGCCCGGCACCGCGATCTTCGTCACGACCAAGGACTGACCCGAAGGGCCCGACCGGCTCAGGCGGGCCCGAGCGCCCGGTGCGGCACCCAGCCGGCGCGGCCGTCCCGCGCGACGCACCAGCTCCACCCGGACTCGGCGTCGTCGGCGGTGACCTCGACCCGCTCGCCCGCGGTCACCGCCAGCTCCTGCGTGTCGTAGGCCGTGCGGACCACCGCGACAGGACGGGCGTCGTCCAGGTGCCGCGCGGGCACCCACCCGCTGCCCCCGTCGTCGGTCGTGACGAACACGAACGCTGGCCAGGTGTCGTCGCGTTCCCCGACCCGCACCACGGTGCCCGGCGCGACGCGCAGCGCCGCCCGCGGCGGGATCTCGTGGTCGGCGACCGCGCGGGCCGGACCGAGGTCCATCGTGCTGCCCTCCCCGTCGTGGCCGGCGTCCTGTCGCGTGCGCCGACCGGGCCGTCAGCCGTCAGTGCCCGGCGTCGTGCCAGGTCGCCCCCGCGCCGACGGAGACGTCCAGCGGCACGTCCAGCTCCACCGCGGAGCCCATCTGCGACCGCAGCACGTCCTCCGCCGCCTCGCGCTCCCCCGGCGCCACCTCGACCACGAGCTCGTCGTGCACCTGCAGCAGCAGCCGCGACGCGAGCCCGCGCTCGTCGAGCTCGCGCTGCACGCCGAGCATCGCGACCTTGATGATGTCGGCCGCGCTGCCCTGGATGGGCGCGTTGAGCGCCATGCGCTCCGCCATCTGCCGCCGCTGGCGGTTGTCGCTCGTGAGGTCCGGCAGGTAGCGGCGACGTCCTAGGATCGTCGCGGTATACCCCGTGGCCCGCGCCTCCTCGACCACCCCGGTGAGGTAGTCGCGCACCCCGCCGAAGCGGGTGAAGTAGTCGTCCATCAGCGACTGCGCCTCGCCGGTCGGGATGGTGAGCTGCTGCGACAGCCCGAAGGCGCTCAGCCCGTACGCGAGCCCGTAGCTCATCGCCTTGATCTTCGAGCGCATCTCGGGCGTGACGTCCGCGGGAGCCACCTCGAACACGCGGGAGCCCACGTAGCGGTGCAGGTCCTCGCCGGACCGGAAGGCCTCGATCAGCCCCTCGTCGCCGGACAGGTGCGCCATGATCCGCATCTCGATCTGGCTGTAGTCCGCCGTGAGCAGCGTCTCGTAGCCCTCACCGACCCGGAAGGCGCGGCGGATGCGCCGCCCCTCCTCCGTGCGGATCGGGATGTTCTGCAGGTTCGGGTCCGTGGAGCTCAGGCGGCCCGTCGCCGCGATCGTCTGCTGGAACGTGGTGTGGATCCGCCCGTCGGGCGCCACGGACTTGAGCAGCCCCTCGACCGTCGAGCGCAGCCGGGTCGCGTCGCGGTGCGCCAGCAGGTGCTCGAGGAAGGGGTGCTCGGTCTTGACGTAGAGGTCCTGCAGGGAGGCCGCGTCGGTGGTGTAGCCCGTCTTGATCTTCTTGGTCTTGGGCATGCCGAGCTGGTCGAACAGCACCTCCTGCAGCTGCTTCGGGCTGCCGAGGTTCACCTGCCGGCCGATCACGTCGTACGCGTCGGCGGCCGCGTCGGCCACCATCGAGGCGAACTGCTTCTCGAGCTCCGTGAGGTACTCGACGTCCGCCGCGATGCCCGTGGCCTCCATCCGGCCCAGCACCTGCGTGAGCGGCAGCTCCAGGTCCGTGAGCAGCCCCGCGGCTCCCCGGTCCGCGAGCTGCCCGGACAGGGCCTGCGCCAGGTCGACCACGGCCGCCGCGCGCACGGCCGCCTGCCGCGCCCGAGGGTCATCGTCACCGCCGTCGAGAGCGAGGTCCAGGGCGCCCTGTCCGGCGGCGTCGGGCGCCTCCCCCGCGGACAGCTCGCGCCCGAGCAGGCGCACCGTGAGGTCGGCGAGGTCGTAGCCACGCTGGTCGGGGTAGCAGAGGTATGCCGCGAGCTCGGTGTCGAAGGACACGCCGCGCAGGTCCAGACCGCGCCCGGCGAGCTCGTGCCAGGCGGCCTTGGCGCCGTGCACGGCCTTCGGCGCCGCGGGGTCGGCGAGCCAGGTCGCGAGCGCGCTCTCGTCCTCCGGCGTCACGTCCGCCAGGTCGACGACGGCGGCGGCGGTCTCGCCGTCGTGGTCGTCGGCGAGCGCGACGTCCCACGCATCGCCGGCACCCGGCGTCGGCGTCCCCGTGACCTCGAGCCCGAGGGCGCGACCGGAGCGCGCCGCCAGCCAGGCACCCAGCCCACCCGGCTCGAGCGCCGCGAGCGCGACCTGCACGCCCGCCACCTCGACCGCCTCGACCGGCTCCGCGGACGGGTCCGCCGCGAGCAGGCGGTCGCGCAGCGCGCCGAACTGCAGGGTGTCGGACACCCGGTGCACGGCCTCCCGGTCGAACCCGTCGAGCCCCAGCCGGTCCACCGACAGGGGCAGCTCGACGTCGTCCAGCAGCCGGTTGAGCTCACGGTTGAGGCGCACCTGCTCGACCGCCTCCCGCAGGTTGCCCGCCGCCTTGCCCTTGAGCTCGTCGACGTGCTCCAGCAGCGGCTCGAGGCCGCCGTACGTGGTGACCCACTTGGCCGCCGTCTTGGGGCCGACGCCGGGCACGCCGGGCAGGTTGTCGCTCGACTCCCCCACGAGGGCCGCCAGGTCGGGGTACTGCTGCGGGGGCACGCCGTACTTCTCGGCGACGGCCTCCGGCGTCATGCGCGCGAGCTCCGACACGCCGCGCTTCGGGTACAGCACGGTGACGTCCTCGGTGACGAGCTGCAGCGAGTCCCGGTCACCGGAGCAGACCAGGACGTCGAAGCCCGCCTCGCGCCCCTCGCGGGCGAGCGTGGCCAGGATGTCGTCGGCCTCGATGCCCTCGCGCTGCAGCGCGGGGATGCGCAGCGCCTCGAGGACCTCCTTGATGAGCGGCACCTGCCCGCGGAACACCTCGGGGGTCGCGTCACGGTTGCCCTTGTACTCGGGGAACCGCTCGGTGCGGAACGTCACCCGCCCGGCGTCGAACGCGACGGCCGCGTGCGTCGGCTGCTCGTCGCGCAGCAGGTTCGTCAGCATCGAGGTGAACCCGTAGACGGCGTTCGTCACCTGGCCGCTGGAGGTCACCAGCGTGTCCGGCAGCGCGAAGAACGCTCGGTACGCCATGGAGTGGCCGTCGATCAGCAGGAGGCGTGGGCGGGTCCCGGTTCGCGCGGAGGTCGTCACGGGTGCCAACCTATCGCCCATGTCTGACACCACCGCCGACGCGCCCCGGTTCCCCCGCACCCTCGAGGAGTGGACCGCCGCCGCGCAGGGCACGCTCATCGAGCGACTCGGGATCCGGCTCACGGAGGTGGCCGCCGAACGCACGGGCGGCACCATGCCGGTGGCCGGCAACACCCAGCCGGCCGGGCTGCTGCACGGCGGCGCGACGGCGTCGCTCGCGGAGACCCTCGCCTCCGTTGCCGCGCAGCAGCACGCGGGGCCTGGGCGTGCCGCGGTGGGCCTGGAGCTCAACGCGACGCACCACCGCGGCGCGCGGTCCGGAAGCGTGCACGGGGTCGCCACCGCCCTGCACCTGGGGCGGTCGACCGCCGCCTACGAGATCGTCGTCACCGACGACGACGGCCGCCGCGTGTGCACCGCGCGACTCACCTGCATGATCCTCGACGCCCGCTGAGGTCGCGGCCGAGGTGCCGGGGGACGCGGCGCGGGCCGCGGGACCACGGAGGGCTCCGCTCGAGGCGGACGGCTCAGGACGGGACGGACTCGCTCGCCGGGTCGCGACGGGTCGCGACCCCGAGCGAGGTCACGCCGTCCGGGCCCTCCGGGCCCTCGCCGCGGTCGGCCGCCCGGTCGGCGGCCTCGCGCAGCGCGGCGTCGCGCTCGGCCTGGAAGGCCCGCAGGTCGACCGGGCCCGTGGGCAGGCCCGCGGCCCGGGCGCGGCGACGGCGGGCGACGAGGTCCTCGATCGCCGCGCGGGTCGCCTCCCGGCGCCCCGCGCGGGCCGCCGTCCGCGTCCCGCGGGGGTTCTCCTGGACCAGGCGGCGCTGCAGCGTCGCCGTGGCGACGACGCGGTGCCCCGACGTGGGGGCGAAGCCCAACCGGGCGAGGAAGCGGTGCATGCCGCGGGCACCCGGGGCCGGCGCGCAGTAGACGTTCTCGGCGCCGCGCTCCCCCGCCACGGCGGCGGCGGCCGCGAGGAGCGCGTGGCCGACACCGCGGCGCCGGGCCGACGGGCTGACGAAGACGGCGTCGACGTACAGGCTCGTGGTCGTCGCGAACAGCAACGGGTCGATGACGCGCAGCACGGCGAACCCGCAGATCTCGCCCTCGTGGCTCGCGACGAGGACCTGCCCGCCCGCGCCCAGCAGCACGCTCAGGTGCTCCAGGAGGCGGGAGGCGTCCGAGGGGGTTCCCTGCGCGGCCGACGGCGACTCCTCGACGGCACGCTCCGCCAGGCGCGCGACATCGACCATGTCGTCCTGCTCGACCGGCCGGACCTCGACCGCTGCACGCATCGGCACCTCCTCGACGAATGACCGTCCCCGCGCGGCGCGGTGGGAGCCTTCCCACCCGTCTCCGGGGGCCCGCCCCGGCAGCCCCGGGGTCACGGTCGTTGAAGCATGAATATCACAGATTGGTCACGACACCCAGGCGACGATAGCGACCCTGTCGCCCTCGCACAATGGGCAGTGGGGGGGGGGGGGGGGGGGCGTTCCTCCCCCGTCCCCCCCCCCTTCTCTTCCCCCCCCTCCCCCCTCTCCCCCCCCTCTTCCCCCCCCCCCCTTCCCCCTCTCCG
>NZ_JBHVSQ010000001.1:655053-656164 GCF_042885055.1 Isoptericola sp. NPDC058082
GCCACATCCTCTACGGGGACTTCGAGCTCGGACTGACGACGTCGCTGCTGGTCGGCGCCGTCCCGGGGGGCTGGTTTTGGGTCCCCTCGTTCCCCCCCCCCCCCAACGGCACCACCCCCCCCTCCCCCCCCCCCGTGCCACCGTGGTGCGGATCAGGCTCCGCCGACCTGCTCGATGACGGCGTCCGCGACCTCGCGCATCGTGAGGCGGCGGTCCATCGACGTCTTCTGGATCCAGCGGAAGGACTCCGGCTCGCTCAGGCCCATCTTGGTCATCAGGAGGCCCTTCGCGCGGTCCACGCGCTTGCGGGTCTCGAACCGCTCGGTGAGGTCCGCGACCTCGGCCTCGAGCGCCCCGATCTGCTGGTAGCGGGAGATCGCGATCTCCACCGCCGGGAGCAGGTCCGCAGGCGTGAAGGGCTTGACGACGTAGGCCATCGCGCCGGCGTCACGCGCCCGCTCGACGAGCTCGGTCTGGGAGAAGGCGGTGAGCAGGACGACGGGCGCGGCGTGCGCCTTGCCGATCCGCTCGGCCGCCGAGATGCCGTCCAGCTCGGGCATCTTGACGTCCATCACGACGACGTCGGGCTTGAGCTCGGTGGCGAGCCGCACCGCGGTCTCACCGTCGCCCGCCTCGCCGACGACGTCGAACCCCGCCTCGCGGAGCGTCTCGACGACATCCATCCGGATGAGCGCCTCGTCCTCGACGACGACCGCGCGACGCGCGGGTCGCTCCGGCGTCTTCGGGGCCTCGGGCTCCTGGTCGATCAGGGGCGGCAGGTCGAGCGGCACCGTCGCCTCGGGCTTCGCGTCGTGGGGCTTCTCGTCGGTCACCCGTCCATCCTAGTGGCCGCGAGGGGGCGCCGCGTCCCGTGCCGGGTGTGACGAGGGCGACGGCCTGCCCGCCGACCAGCGGTCGGACGGTTCGGCCACCGCCTCGAGCGCGTGGTTGGATGGGCGGCGCGCCCCGGTAGCCCAACCGGCAGAGGCAATCGGCTCAAACCCGATCCAGTGTGGGTTCGAATCCCACCCGGGGCACCCCGCAGCCGCACGACGACGGCCCGTTGGGGGTCGGGAGGGGGAGGGGGGGTCGGACTGGTGTACGAGGATTG
>NZ_JBHVSQ010000002.1:0-25400 GCF_042885055.1 Isoptericola sp. NPDC058082
GCCGCATCTGATGCGGCCCGCCCTTCGGACTACCTCGGCGAGATCAGTGCTCCCTCGGCCTCACCACTTGTCGTGCACGTGCTCCTTGATCGACTCGTCGTAGATCTCGCGCACGCCGGACGTGAAGAGCGGGCCGAGCACGCCGGCGTCGCCGGCCGCGGCGTTGAGCCGCGCCTGCTCGGCGCTGCGCGCGCCCGGGATGACCGTGGAGACGCCGGGCTGCTGCCACACCCAGGCGATGGCCGCCTGCGCGGGCGTGAGGTCCTGGCTCAGGGCGGACCCGGCGAGCTCCGTGAAACGGGCGGCCGCGTCGACGCCGACGTCGAACGGCACGCCGGAGAACGTCTCGCCGACGTCGAAGGCCTTGCCCTCGCGGTTGAACGTGCGGTGGTCGTCCTCCGAGAACGTGGTCTCGTGGGTGTACCGACCCGACAGGAGGCCCGAGGCGAGCGGCACCCGCGCGATGATGCCCACGCCCGCCGCGGAGGCCGCGGGCAGCACCTGCTCCAGCGGCTTGAGCCGGAACGCGTTGAGGATGATCTGCACGGTGGCGACACCGGGGCGCGCGATGGCGGTGAGCGCCTCGTCGACGGTCTCCACGGAGACGCCGTAGGCCGCCGTCACGCCCTCGGCGACGAGGGTGTCCAGCGCGTCGTACACCTCGTCGTCGGAGTAGACGGAGGTCGGCGGGCAGTGCAGCTGCACGAGGTCGAGGGTCTCCACGCCGAGGTTCCGACGCGACCGGTCGGTCCACTCGCGGAAGTTCGACAGGACGTAGTTCTCCGGCACCTGGTCCATCCGGCGCCCCATCTTCGTGGCCACCGTGATCCCGTCGTCGCGGTGGTCGGCGAGGAAGGCGCCCAGCGCCTGCTCGCTGCGGCCGTCGCCGTAGACGTCGGCGGTGTCGAAGAACGTCACGCCGGACTCGAACGCGGCATCCAGCACCGACCGGGCCTGGTCGTCGTCGACCGTCCCCCAGTCCGCCCCCAGCTGCCAGGTTCCCAGGCCGACGACCGACACCATGCGACCGGTGCGGCCGAGCACCTGTTTCTCCATCGTTCCCCCGTTCGGTGGCGCCCCGGGCCCCCCGGACCCTCGGCGCGGACCCCTCGCGCGCGCGAGGAGACGTCTCGTCAGATATCTGGCTCCCCTACGCTACGACGCCCGCACCGATCCGGCGTGCCGACTACGGTGTGAGCGTGAACACCGCTGACTCCCCCGCCGTCCCCGCCCCGTCGGGCCGGCAGTTCCGCATCTCCTCCGGCGAGCACCGGGCCACCGTCACCGAGGTCGGGGCGATGGTGCGCGAGTACACCGTCGCCGGCCGCGACGTGTTCGTGCCGTTCGCCGAGGACGAGGCGGCCCCCGTCTTCAACGCCGCGGTCCTCGCCCCGTGGCCGAACCGCCTGCGCGACGGCGCCTACACGACCGACGGCATCCTGCACCAGGTGGCCGTGAGCGAACCCGACCGCGGGACGGCGCTGCACGGCCTGGTGTGCTGGTACCGCTGGACGCCCGTCGAGGTGGCCGACGACGCGGTGACGCTCGAGCTCGCCCTTCCCGCACAGAAGGGCTGGCCGTTCCAGCTCGTGCTCCGCACCCGGTACGCCGTGTCCGACGCCGGCCTGGAGGTCGTGGTCAGCGCGCGCAACGTCGGCACCGGGACCGCGCCGTACGGCGTCGGCTTCCACCCGTGGCTGTCCACCGGCGGCGCCACGCTGGACGACTGCACGGTCAGCCTGGACGCCACGACGCACGTCACCGTCGACGACCGGCTGCTGCCCACGGGCACCGAGCCCGTCGCCGGCCGGTACGACCTGCGCACCACGCGGTCGCTCGCCGGCCTGGACCTCGACGACGCGTGGACGGGTGCCACCCGCGACGACGCCGGGCTGTCGTGGGCGCGGCTCGGCCGCCCCGACGGGAGCACCGCCGCGATCTGGATGGACGGGTCCATGGACTGCTGGCAGGTCTGCTCGGCCGACCACATCACCGGCTACGAGCGGTTCGGCCTCGCCGCCGAGCCGATGAGCTGCGTCGCCGACGCGTTCAACACCGGCGAGCACCTCGTCCACCTCGCCCCGGGCGACGAGCACGTCGTGCGCTGGGGTGCCACGCTGCTCTGACCCGTCGGGGCCGCAGGTACGCCTCCCCCGCTGTGGTCCTGACTACTCGGGGAGCCGCGCGGCGTGGGATCCTGCGACGCGGCCGGGCGGGCGGCGACAATGGCCGCGCAACTGCGAGACAGGACTTGGACGGTGAGGGCTCAGTGACCCAGACCGAGGTGCGCATCTGCGTCGTGGGCGACGAGCTCAGCGTGGGCGTCGGGGACGCCCGCGCCCTGGGGTGGACGGGGCGCGTCATGGCCCGGACCCGCTTCGGGCGGCCGGCGATGGCGTTCACCCTCGCCGTGCCCGGGGAGACCAGCTCGGCGCTCGGCGCCCGCTGGCAGGCGGAGACGGAGTCGCGCTTCGGCCCGGAGGACACGTGCGAGAACCGCCTCGTCGTGGCCCTCGGCCGGCACGACGTCGACTCGTCGCTGTCGGTGGCGCGGTCGCGGCTCAACCTCGCGAACATCCTCGACGTGGCCGAGACGAGCCGGATCCCGGCGTTCGTCGTCGGGCCGCCGCCGGGGCGGCCGGAGGACGGCGGACGCATCGCGGACCTCTCGGCCGCGTTCTCCGACGTCGCCAACCGGCGCCGCGTGCCGTACGTCGACACGTACACGCCGCTGGCGCAGCACGAGCAGTGGCTGGCGGACCTCGCGACCAACGGCTCGACCTACCCGGGGCAGGCGGGCTACGGCCTCATGGCGTGGCTCGTGCTGCACACCGGCTGGCACGCGTGGCTGGGGCTGCCCGCCGACGAGTGAGACGTGCCGGCGAGCGACCGCCGGCGACCGTCAGACGCCTGCCCGCTCGGCCAGGCCGCGCACGTACGCGGCCTGGCCGACGTGCTGCAGGTCGTCGCCGACGACGCTGACGAGCCGCACCGCGAGCGTGACGGGCGGGTCCCAGCGGGTGTCGACCACGCGCTCCAGGTCCTCGGCCGTCACGGTCCCCAGGTACGCCGTCGTGGCGGCGTGCACGTCGTCGAGGTAGCCCCGCAGCAGCGCGGCGTCGGCGCGCACGGCCGCGACCTGCTCGGGGGTGTGGCCGTAACCCGTGTCCGTGACGTCGAACGGCAGCGCGAGCTTCGCGGCCCAGCCGCCCGCCGTCCACCGCTGCTCGGTGCCGGCGACGTCCGCGACGTGGTCGTCCTGCACCCGCGTCAGGTGCCACACGAGCCACGCGACGGTGTTCGCCTCCGGGTCGGGGCGGTACGTCAGCTGTTCCGCCGTGGCCCCGCGGAGCACGCGGTGCACCGTCCCGGCGATCCGCCCGAAGGCGTCGGTCAGCAGGGCGACGTGGGGTGCGGACGGTTCCGACGGTGCGGTCATCGTGCTCCTCCTCCTCGGCGCCCCGGGCGGGCGCCGGTCAGCGGCGGTCGACGGTGACGTGCGCGGACGTCACCGTCGCGGACAGGTAGGCGGCGCTGCGGCCGTCGGCGGGCTGCTCGCCGTGGTCGACGACCAGGGTCGCGCCGGCGCTCGGCAGCACCGAGCCGTCGAGCACGACCTGGCCGGACGCCCCGCGCACCTTGAGGTTCACCGGGCTGCCGGCCGGGAGCCGCAGGTCGATCGCGCCCGAGACCGTCTTGGCCGTGATCAGCGGGCTCGCCTGGGTGGCGGTGACCGTCGCGGCCCCGGACACGGTGTTCAGGGAGACCCGCGCGAGCGCACCGGCAAGGGCGATCGACCCGGCCGCGCTGCTCGCCGTCACGTCCCCGGTGTGCTCCTCGGCCGACAGCGCGCCCGAGACGGTCTTGAGCGACATCGGGCCGGTGGTCCCGGTCGTGCGCACGGCGCCGGTCACGGTCTTCACCGCGACCTTGCGGCCCCCGGTCACCTCGACGTCCGCACCGAGGGTGCCGACGTCGACCGCCCCGTCCGCCGGGACCACGACGCGCACGACGGCACGCTCGCTCTGGCGCGGGTTGCGCAGCTTCGCCCACACGGAGTCGAGCACCGAGCTCTCGTAGCCCACGCGCAGCCGGTCCCCGTCGCGCACGACCTGGACCGGCTTGGCGCCCACCTCGAGCAGCTCGATCCGGACCCCCGTCGAGGCCGGGTCGGCGACGACGTCGGCGCGCCCGTCCTGCAGGCGCAGCGTCACCCCCGTGACCTGCTCGACGTCGATGGTCTGCGGGGCGGCGACCGCCCACGACTCCGTGCTCATGAGGCTCCCTGTGATGCTCGGGCTGCGTGCTGGGGACGGGTACCACCCTGGCAGAGCCCGAGGCCGTGCGGATCGGGGATGCCCCGGATTCCGACCCCGGGCCTCGGGTGTGGGACCATGGGACCCGACCCCTCGTCCATCTTTCGTGAGGAGACCACCATGAGCAAGCGCGGTCGCAAGCGTCGTAGCCGCAAGGGCAACGCCGCCAACCACGGCAAGCGTCCCAACGCCTGACGCGCCGAGGTAGTACGACATTCGCCGAGGTAGCTCCGGTGGACGCGTGGCCCGTGGCCACGGCTCCTGCCGGAACTACCTCGGCGAATGTCGTACTACCGGCGTGAGGCCTACTCGGCGGTGGACATCACCGTCAGCTGGGCGTGGATGCGCACGCGGAGGGTCTCCGGGGCGCGCTCCGCGCACGAGCGACGGACGAGCTGCTTGACGAGCTCCTCGACGCTCAGCTCGGCGAGGCACGGCGAGCAGTGCGCGACGTGCGCGCGCATCCGCTGCTCGTCCTCGGGCGTCATCTCCGAGTCGAGGTACTCGTTCAGGTGCACGAGCGCGTGCTCGCACTCGTTCTCCCCTTCGGCCCGGTCGTGCGGGATGGGGGTGACGGGGTCGGTCATGACGCTCCTCCACGAGCCGGGACCAGGCCACGCTGAGCGGCGTAGTCGGCGAGCAGCTCACGCAGCTGCCGGCGTCCGCGGTGCAGCCGGGACATCACCGTCCCGATCGGCGTACCCATGATCTCGGCGATCTCCTTGTAGGGGAAGCCCTCGACGTCGGCGTAGTAGACGACCATGCGCCGGTCCTCGGGCAGCTCCTGCAGCGCGCGCTTCACGTCGGAGTCCGGGAGCCGGTCGAGCGCCTCGGCCTCGGCCGACCGCAGCCCCTGCGACGTGTGCGACGCGGCGCGGGCGATCTGCCAGTCCTCGACGTCCTCCGCCTGGGACTGCTGCGGCTCGCGCTGCTTCTTGCGATAGCTGTTGATGAACGTGTTCGTGAGGATGCGGTACAGCCAGGCCTTGAGGTTCGTGCCGGGCTTGTACTGGTGGAAGGCGGCGAACGCCTTCGCGAACGTCTCCTGCACCAGGTCCTCGGCGTCCGCGGGGTTGCGCGTCATGCGCAGGGCGGCGGAGTAGAGCTGGTCCAGGTACTGCAGGGCGTCACGCTCGAAGCGCTCGGCCCGGGCCGCGCTGCTCTCGCCCTCGGGGGCACGCTCCGTGTCCTCGGGGATCTCCTCGCCGTCCGGGGTGCTCCCGTGCGGCGCGTCGCCGCTCGCCGGGCCAAGGTCCTGGGTCATCACCGACGAGCCTAGTCCAGCCACTGGGCGGGGTCCTCCGATCCACGGGGTGTGCAGGTCTGTCGTGGGGCCGACCACCGCGTCGTCCGCGTTCGCCGTCAGGGCGTCGGCCGGGACGGCGAACAGCCGCACGGACGCGCGTCCGGCTGCGGGGACGGCGGTCGCCGTCGTCGAGGTACGGGTGCTCACGTCGGTGTGAACCGCGGAAGGGGGCTCCGCATTCCCAGGCGGACGCCCGTCGGCGCCCCGGTCGGGAGCCGCGTCAGGACGCCAGCGGTGCGGCGAACCGGCGGCGGTAGGAGACCGGGCTGGTGCCGAGCTGGCGGGCGAAGTGGTGCCGCAGCACGGGCGCGCTGCCGAAGCCGACCAGTCGCGCGATCTCGTCGACGGGCGCCTCGGTCGACTCGAGCAGCTCCTGCGCCCGGGCGACCCGCTGCCGCGCGAGCCAGGCGGCCGGCGTCGTGCCCGTCTCCTGCCGGAAGCGGCGCGCGAAGGTGCGCTCGGACAGCGCGGCCCGGCGAGCCAGCCGGGGCACGGTGTGCTCCTCGGCGAGGTGCTCCCGCATCCAGGCGAGCAGGCCGGCGAGCGACTCGCCGTCGCGCGGGAGCGGGTCCACGACGAACTGCGCCTGGCCGCCCTCGCGCTGCGGCGGCACCACCATGCGCCGCGCGACCGCGCGGGCGGCGTCCGCGCCGACCTCGGTCCGCACGAGGTGCAGCGCGGCGTCGATCCCCGCCGCGGTGCCGGCGCTGGTGAGCACGCGCCCGTCCTCGACGTACAGCGCGCCGGGGTCGACGTCGGCCGTCGGGACCTCGGCCGCGAGCCGCTCCGTGTACATCCAGTGCGTGGTGCACCGCCGCCCGTCGAGCAGCCCCGCCCGCGCGAGCGCGAACGCGCCGGAGCAGATGGCGAACAGCCAGGCGCCGCGGTCGTGGGCGGCCCGGAGCGCGTCGAGGTAGGCCTGCGGGAGGACCTCCTCGCCGTCGTCGTCGATGCCGTAGGCGACGGCGACGACGAGATCGGCGTCGTCGAGCGCCTCAAGGCCGTGCTCCACGACGACGGGGAAGCCGCCCTTGGTCATCACGGGTCCGGGCACGGGTGCGCAGAGCGTGAAGTCGAACGACGGGCCGCCCGTGTCGCGACGGTCGATGCCGAACACCTCGTACGCGACCCCGAGCTCGAACGGCGCGACGCCGGGGACGACGACGGCGGCGACCTTGCGGATCATGTCGCCCATGCTGCCACGTCGATGGCTGGATGTCGACGCATGCTGGCACTTCTGCCACTCGTGGCAGGACCGCAACGCGCGAAGGATTACTGCCATGACCGCACTGATCCTCGTCCTCGCCGCCCTGCTCCTGGCCGCCTACGCCGCCCGCCTCGTCCGGACGGTCCGCCGAGACGGCCTCGGCACCCGCCGCCCCCCGCGCTCCCACCACGACTGGTGGGAGGACGCGCCCGCCTGACGCACGGCCGCGCCGCGCCCGCCGGTCGCCGCGCAAGCGCGGGTCTGCTCTGCCACAGTGGGCCCATGCTGCTGCGCCGTATCGCCCGACCCCTCCTGGCCGCCCCGTTCGTCTACGACGGGATCCAGGCCGTGCTGCACCCGGCCGAGCACGTGGACGCCGCCCGCGAGGGCTCCCGGCTCGTCACGGACGCGGTCGGCGCCGAGCCGCTCGGCGACCGCCAGCTCGGGTTCCTGGTACGGGCGCACGGCGCCGTGACCGCCGCGGCCGGCGTCCTGCTCGCCGTCGGCCGCACGCCTCGCACCGCCGCGCTCGCGCTGGCCGCGCTCACCGCGCCGCTCGCCGTCGCCCACCAGCCGTTCACCAGCAAGGGCGCCGAGCGCAGCCTGCGCACCGCGGCCTTCGTCAAGGACCTCGGCAAGGTCGGCGCCGCCGTCATCGCGGGCGTGGACCTCGAGGGCCGGCCGGGCGTGACCTACCGCGTGCAGCAGGCGCGCGAGCACGCCACCCGCCTCGCGGAGGCGAAGGCCGAGGCCGTCAAGGCCACGACGAAGGCCGAGGCCCAGAAGCTGCGCGCCAAGGTCGCCGAGGCGGTCTGACCTTCCGGCGGCAGGCGCGGCGGGCCGCGAGACGCGCCGCTCCGGAGACGTCCCGTGAACTAGCCTCGGAGCCATGACCTCCGCCGTCCCGCCGCACGCCGCCCCGCCCGCCGCCCCCGACCCGGGGGCCGACGGCTGGGCGGCACCGGTCGCGACAGGCCCGCTGGACGCGACGGTCGAGGTGCCGGGCAGCAAGTCGCTGACGAACCGCCTGCTCGTGCTGGCCGCGCTCGCCGACGGCGCGGGCACCCTGCGCGGGGCGCTGCGCTCGCGCGACGCCGACCTCATGATCGGCGCGCTGCGCGCCCTGGGCGCCGGCATCGACGAGGGCGAGGACCCGAGCACCCTGCACGTCACCCCGGGCCCGCTGCGCGGCGACGTGGACGTCGACACCGGGCTGGCGGGCACGGTGATGCGGTTCCTCCCCCCGGTCGCGGCGCTGGCCGACGGCCCGGTCCGCTTCGACGGCGACCCCGAGGCACGGGTGCGGCCGATGCTGCCGGTGCTCGCGGCGCTGGGCAGCCTGGGCGTGCGTGTCACCTCCCCCGACGGCGGGACGCCGACCCACCTGCCGTTCACCGTGCACGGCACGGGCCGGGTGGCGGGCGGCGCCGTCGACGTCGACGCGTCGGCGTCGTCCCAGTTCGTCTCGGCCCTGCTCCTCGCCGGCGCCCGCTTCGAGCGCGGCCTCACGCTGCGGCACATCGGCACCACCCTCCCGAGCCTCCCGCACATCGCGATGACCGTGGCCACCCTGCGCGACGTCGGCGTGGAGGTGGACGACTCGCGCGACGGCATCTGGCAGGTCACCCCCGGCCCGGTCGCCGCGCGCGACGTGCGGGTCGAGCCGGACCTGTCCAACGCGGCGCCGTTCCTGGCCGCCGCGGTCGTGGGCGGCGGCAGCGTCCGCGTGCCGGGCTGGCCCACGGAGACCACCCAGCCGGGCGCGCTGCTCCCGGACCTGTTCGCCCGGCTCGGGGCGCAGGCCCGCCTCGACGGCGACGTCCTGACCGTCACCGGCACGGGCGAGGTCCGCGGAGCCGACCTGGACCTGCACGCCGCGGGCGAGCTCGCCCCGACCTTCGCCGTCCTCGCCGCGCTCGCCGACTCCCCCAGCCGCCTGCGCGGCATCGCGCACCTGCGCGGTCACGAGACCGACCGCCTGGCGGCTCTCGCGACCGAGATCACCCGGCTCGGCGGGCAGGCCGAGGAGACGCGCGACGGGCTGGTCATCACGCCGCGGCCGCTGCACGGCGGCCTGTTCCGCACCTACGCCGACCACCGCATGGCGACGTCGGCCGCCGTCCTGGGCCTGCGGGTGCCGGGCGTGCGGGTGGAGAACGTCGGCACCACGGCCAAGACCCTGCCCGGCTTCGACGGGATGTGGGAGCGGATGCTGGGGGTCGGCGCCGCCACCGGGCCCGTCACCCGGCCCGTCACCGAGGGCGAGGCCTGATGGCCCGCCGCGCCGTCGACGAGCACGCGCAGTACGCGCGGCCCTCGAAGCGCGGCTCACGGCCCCGCACCAAGCAGCGCCCCGAGCACGCCGACGCCGAGGTCGGGATGGTGACCGGCGTCGACCGCGGCCGGTACACCCTCGTGGTCGACGACGGCACCGCCGACGAGCGCACCGTCCTCGCGATGAAGGCGCGCGAGCTCACGCGCACCCGTGTCGTCGTGGGCGACCGCGTGGACGTCGTCGGCGACACGTCGGGCGACGAGGGCACGCTCGCCCGGATCGTGCGGATCCAGGACCGGTCGTCGGTGCTGCGGCGCACGGCCGACGACACCGACCCCTACGAGCGGATCGTGGTGGCGAACGCCGACCAGCTGGTCGTGGTCACCGCGCTCGCCCAGCCCGAGCCGCGCACCGGCATGATCGACCGCTGCGTCGTCGCCGCGTACGACGCCGGCATGGACGTGCTGCTGTGCCTCACCAAGGCCGACCTCGCGGACCCCGCCCCCCTGCGGGACCTGTACACCCCCATCGGCGTCGACGTCGTCGTCACGCATCGGGACGACCCCGCGAGCGTCGAAGCGGTCCGCGAGCGCCTGGCCGGGCGGACGTCGGTACTCGTGGGACACTCCGGCGTCGGCAAGTCGACGCTCATCAACGCGCTGGTGCCCGACGCCGACCGCGCCACCGGCGTCGTCAACGACGTCACCGGCCGGGGCCGCCACACGTCCACGTCGGCGGTCGCGCTGCGGCTGCCGGTCGGGCACGACGGCGACCACGACGGCTGGGTGGTCGACACCCCGGGCGTCCGGTCGTTCGGGCTCGCGCACGTCGAGACGGACCACCTGCTGCAGGCGTTCGAGGACCTCGCCGAGGTCGCCGAGGAGTGCCCGCGCGGCTGCACCCACCTCGCGGACGCCCCCGACTGCGCGCTCGACGACTGGCTCGCCGCGTCGTCCGACGACGAGCGCCCGGCGCGCGAAGCCCGCGTCGCGTCGTTCCGGCGCCTGCTGACCGCGCGCCACTCCGCCGACTGATGCATCGCCTGGTTCCCACGATTCGTCAGGCACAACTTGTCAGTCTGGACTGACGAGTCCTACCGTGGAGCGGTGCCCTCCTCCCCCGATCCCGTGACGCCCGTCGCCGGCGCCGCCGCGGCCGCGCGCGAGCTGCGCTCGCTCGTCGGGCGGCTGCGCCGCCGTTTCCTCGAGCTGAGCGACAACCGGGAGCTCACGCCGTCGCAGACGTCGCTGCTCTCCCGCCTCGCCAAGCACGGACCGGCGTCGCCCGGCGCGCTCGCCGCGGCCGAGCGGGTCCGGCCCCAGTCCCTCGGTGCCACCCTCGGCGTCGTCGCCGAGCGCGGCCTCGTGCGCCGGGACCCCGACCCCGACGACGGCCGCCGCCAGGTGATCTCCCTCAGCGACGACGGCCGCGCGTTCGTCGAGGGCCGGCGCGAGGCGGGGCAGGAGTGGCTGACGCGCGCCCTGGGCGAGCGCCTCACCGCCGAGGAGCTGGCCACCGTGACCGAGGCCCTCGCGATCCTCGACCGGACGCTGCTCGACCCTGCGCAGGCCGACGAGCAGGCCGACGAGGCCGACCGGCCGTGAGCCTGCTCCACCGTCACCCCGCCGCCCGCCGGGACGCCCCGCTCGCCGGCGTCCCGACCGGCTACGACCGGCGCCTCACCCCGGCGCTGGCGCTCGGCTCGCTGCTCAACCCGATCAACTCCTCGATGATCGCGGTGGCGCTGGTGCCCATCGGGCTCGCGTTCGGCGCCCCCGCCGCGCAGACGGTCTGGCTCGTCACCGCGCTCTACCTCGTCACGGCGGTGGGCCAGCCCGTCGTCGGGCGGGTGGTCGACCTCGTCGGCCCCCGGCGCCCGTACCTGGTCGGAGCCGCGCTCGTCGGCGTCGCCGGGCTGCTCGGCGCGCTGGCCCCCTCGCTCGGCATGCTCGTGCTGGCCCGCGCGCTGCTCGGCATCGGCACCTGCGCCGCCTACCCGGCGGCGATGTGGCTCGTGCGGCGCGCCACCGACCGCTCCGGCGAGGACCGCGGCGTCGCGGCGGTGCTCACGATCCTCGCCGTCACGAACCAGGTGACGATGATCGTCGGCCCGACGCTCGGCGGGCTGCTCGTCGGCGTCGGGGGCTGGCGGGCGATCTTCCTGGTCAACGTGCCGCTCGCGGTCGCGTGCCTCGTGCTGGGCGGCCTGCGGCTGCCGCGCACGACCGCCACCGACCGCACCCCCGACGACATGCGGGACGGCACGCCGGACGACCTCCCGCGCCTCGCCGCGCGCCTCGACGTCCTCGGCGTGCTGCTCTTCGCGGCCGCGCTCACCAGCCTGATGCTCGTCCTCGTCGGGGCCACCCCCTGGTGGGTGCTCGCCGCCACCGTCGTGACGGGCGCCTGGTTCGCGCGGCACGAGCTGCGCGCCCGCCGTCCGTTCATCGACCTGCGGCTGCTCGCCGGGAACCGGCCGCTGCTGCTCACGTACGCCCGCGCCCTGCTCACCGCCACCGCGACGTACGCGTTCATGTTCGGCTACGTGCAGTGGCTCGAGCAGGGCCGCGGCCTGAGCGAGGCCGCCGCGGGGCTGCTGATGCTGCCGACGTCGGTCGTCGCGGTCGCGGTCGCGTCGGCGACCGGGCGCCGTGCCCCCGTGCGCACGGCCCTGCTCGTCGGGTCGGTGTCGCTGCTGCTCGGCGGCGCGATCCTCGCCGTCGTGCGGCCCGAGAGCCCGACGTGGCTGCTCGTCCTCGCCGGCGTCGGCATCGGCGGCATGCAGGGCCTGGCCGGGCTCGCGCACCAGAAGGCGCTCGCCCGTCAGGCCGACGCCGCGACCGTCGGCGCCGCGTCCGGGCTGCTGCGCACGTTCATGTACCTCGGCGCGCTGGTGTCCACGGCGGCCATCGCCGCCCTCTACGCCGACGGCCCCACGACGGCGGGCCTGCACGACCTCGCCCTCGCGATGGCGACCTGCGCCGTCGCGGTCGCCGCCCTGACGCTCGTCGACCGCTCCCTGCGCCGTCGCCCCGCGACCGCCCGCACCGTGCCCGCACCTGTTCCCGCACCCGTACCCGTACCCGTACCCGGAGAGAACCGCTGATGACCTTCACCTCCCTCGACCCCCGCACCGCGCTCGTCGTCGTCGACCTGCAGGCCGGCATCCTGGCCGCGCCGACCGCACCGCACGCCGCCGACGCCGTCCTCGCCCGCAGCGTCGAGCTCGCCGACGCCTTCCGCGCCCGCGACCTGCCCGTCGTCCTCGTGCGCGTCACCGCCGCCCCCGACGGCGCGGACGCCGTGCCCGGCCGCACCGACGCCCCGCGCGGCGGAGCGCGGCCCGACGGCTGGGACGTCCTCGCCCCCGAGCTGCACACCGCGGCGTCCGACGTCGTCGTGACCAAGCGGAACTGGGGCGCCTTCTACGGCACCGACCTCGACCTGCAGCTGCGCCGCCGCGGCGTGACGCAGGTCGTGCTGACCGGCATCGCGACGAGCATCGGCGTCGAGTCCACGGCCCGCGCCGCCCACGAGCACGGGTACCACGTCTCCCTCGTCACCGACGCGATGGCCGACCGAGCGGCCGAGGACCACGAGCACAGCGTCGGGCGGCTCTTCCCCCGGCTCGGCGAGTGCGGCACGACCGCCGAGCTGCTCGCCCTGCTGGGCGGCTGACCTCTCTGTCCCGCCCCCGCGCGCCGGGGCCCGGGGGCCGCGGCGTACCGCTACCGTGTGAGGCGTGTCGTACACCCAGCCGTCTCCCAGCCCGACCAGCGGGCCCGCGCGCACGTACGAGGACGACCTGCGCCTGGCCCACGTGATCGCCGACCAGGTGGACGCGATCACGATGTCCCGCTTCAAGGCCGTGGACCTGCACGTCGAGAAGAAGCCCGACGACACGCCGGTCTCGGACGCCGATCGCTCCGCCGAGGAGTTCATCCGCGCCCAGCTCCACCGGGCGCGCACGCGGGACGCGATCGTGGGCGAGGAGTACGGCTCGGCCGGCAGCGGCGCTCGGCGCTGGATCATCGACCCGATCGACGGCACCAAGAACTTCGTGCGGGGCGTCCCCGTGTGGGCCACCCTCATCGCGCTGGCCGACGGCGAGGAGGTCGTGATGGGCCTCGTCTCGGCGCCGGCGATCGGCCGCCGCTGGTGGGCGGCGAAGGGCTCGGGCGCCTGGACCGGGAAGTCGCTCGCGTCGGCGTCGCGGATGTCGGTGTCCGGCGTGAGCACGCTCGCCGACGCCTCGTTCTCCTACTCGTCCCTGTCCGGGTGGGAGGAGCACGGCAAGCTCAACGGCTTCCTCGACCTCACCCGCCAGGTGTGGCGCACCCGCGGCTACGGCGACTTCTGGTCGTACATGCTCGTCGCCGAGGGCGCCGCCGACATCGCCGCCGAGCCCGAGCTCGAGGTCTACGACATGGCCGCCCTCGTGCCCATCGTCACCGAGGCCGGCGGCCGCTTCACCGCGCTCGACGGCGCCCCGGGGCCGTGGCACGGCAACGCGCTGGCCACCAACGGCAGGCTCCACGACGAGACGCTCGTCTACCTCGGCTGACCCGTTCCGTCGTCGCCGAGAGCATTCAGGCGCGCGGGATCTGAGGGATCTCGGTCGGGTCGTACCAGAGCAGGTCGCGGTCGGTGACGCGCTGGAGCGCCGCGTCCAGCGCCTCCTCGGACGTCGCGCCCGCGCCGCCCGTGCGCTCGGCGTCGTGCTCCTCGTCGGCGGCGGCGAGCACCGCGCGCACGTCCTCGGCCGCCTCAGGCTCGTCGACGTGGACCGCGACGACGACCACGCCGGTCAGGGCGGCGACGTCGACGGCGCTGGGCTCGTCGGCACCGTCGGCCACCGTGACCTCGGCGTCCGGGACGTCCAGCGAGACGACGACACGGAGCGGCACGGCGGCGCGGCGGGCGGCCACGAGGGCCAGCGAGTCGTCCGCCGCGGCGAGGAAGGCCTCGTACTCCCGGCTCTCGTCGTCCTCGTCGGGCAGCTCACCGGCGAGGGCGGGCGTCACCGCGTGCGCGCGGCGGGCGGGGACGTCCCACCGCGCCCCGGCAGCCGCGACCGCGGCGCCCTCGAGCTCGTCCAGGGTGGCGGGAACGTAGATGCGCATGCGCACAGTCTGCCGCGAGCGGCAGCCCGGTGCTCACACCTCCGCGGCGACGGTCGCCCGCACCCGCTGGGCCAGCCCCTCGAACGCCACGGTCACCGACGAGCCGGGAGCCTCCTCCGCGAGCGTGCGACCCGCCAGCAGCGCGGCGTCCAGGCCGGCGGGGTCGTCCGGGACCAGGTGCACGTCGTCCACCCCGGCGTAGCGCGCCAGCGCGTCCCGCACCGCCGCCTCCGGGCGCGAGCCGGCCGCCGACGCGCGCACGCGGTTCGCGACGACCACGCGCTCCCCCGAGACGGGCACGGGCACGTCGCGCAGGTCCTCGAGCCCGCGCACGAGGCGCTGGACGCCCACCGGGTCGGCGGCGCCGACCACCACGACGACGTCCGCCGCCTGAAGCGCCGCGAGCGTCGCGCCGTTGCGCTGCGGCGCGTGGGTGTCGTACATCAGCAGCTCGTCGGCCTCCAGGAGCGGCCCGCAGTCGACGACGGTCCAGTCGGCGAGCGCGCGCGCCCGCTCGAGGACCACTTCGACGGCGCTGGCCGGCAGCTCGGGCCACCGGGCGGCGCGGGTGATCCCGGTCAGCACCCGGAGCCGGCCGCCGACGACCGGGCTGTGCCGGGCCAGCGTCGGCAGGTCGAGCGACCCGTGCGCCGCGGCGCGGGCGACCGCCGCGAGCCCCGGGGCGTCGTCGAGCAGGCCCAGCCTGGCCGCCACCGACGCGCCGTACGTGTCGGCGTCCACGACCAGCGCGTGCTCGGTGCCCGCCGATGCCGCCTCGCGCCGGGCACGACCGTGGCGCCGGCGCCCGCCGGACAGGCCGCCGAGCACGGCCGCGAGCTCGATCGCCGTCGTCGTCCGTCCCGGCGCGCCGACGGGGCCCCAGACCACGACGACGCGCCCGCGGCGGGGCGCGGCGTCGTCCGCGACGGCGTCCTCGAGCCCGCGCACCTCCTCCGCGGCGAGCGGGCCGTCGACGTCCGCCGCGCGGCCCAGCACCAGGAGGTCGGGCGCGCCGGGCGCCGACGCGGCGGCGGGCACCGGCGCCGCGTCCCGGACCGCGGCGAGCAGGAGCGCCTCGTCGTACCGCTCGACGACGGCGTCCACGCCCAGCGCGTGCAGCCTGGGCGCCGGCGCGACGTCGTCACCGAGCGCGACCACGCGGACGCCCGCGGCGTGCAGCCGGCCGACCGCCTCCCGGTCCAGGCCGGGCAGGTCGCCGGAGACCAGCGCGACGGCGCCCGCGCCCGCCGCGGCCGCCGCGAGGAGCTCGGCCACGTCGCCGCACCGACGGGTGACGGTGACCCCCGAGCCCGGGCCGCCCAGGGCGAGGACGACGTCGGTCTCCGCCGCGCCGCGCACCGCGCACAGGACGGTGACGCCCGCCATCAGACGCCGGCCCCGGCCTGCGGCACCACGGTCACGCTGCCAGGGACCGCCAGCGCACGGAGGACGACGGGCAGGTCGTCCGAGGGCACGAGCACGTGCAGGGTGGCGCCGTCCGCGACGACGAGCCCGGCCCCCGCCTCGTCGACCTGCTCGACGACGACGCCCTCGACGAGCGGCGCCGGCTCCTCGGCCGCCGCGTCGGCACCGGCGGGCGCCTCGGGCGTCGACCAGAGGTCGACGGCGGACCCCGCCTTCACGCGGGACGACATGGCCTGGTCGACGGGCACGGAGACGGAGCGCACGTCGACGTCCGCGGCGTCGCCGAGGGCCGACCGGGCGACGAGCTCGCCGTCGTCGACCACCCGCAACGCGACGACCTGCTCCGGCAGCTCCTCGTCGGCACGCAGGTACAGCTCGGTCCCCGCGTCGATCCGGACGTCGACCGTGCGCAGCCGCGCCACGTCGACGGTCTCGCCCGGCGTCAGGGTGCCGTCGGCCGCGTAGACGGGCACCGTGCGGCCCGCGGAGGAGACCGCCCACGAGCCGAGGGCCACGGACGCGGCGACGATCACGACGCCGACGACCAGCCGGGGGTCGCGCCAGGTGGGGCGGCGCAGACGCGCAGCCACGGGTGCCGGCAAGGGGTCGGTGCTCACGGACGTCCTCCGGGGTCGACTGGACGCGGCCTCGGCGCAGCGTCGCGCCGGAACCTATCATCAGGCACCCCTCGCATGCTTTCGGCAACCACTGTGGACAACCGCCGTCATCACGCCTGACCGCTGTGCCAGAATTGCCCGTATGGCCAACCGGTTCCTCTCCCTCGCGGACGTGCAGGAGATGCTCAGCATCTCCAGCACCCAGGCCTACTCGCTCGTGCGCTCGGGCGAGCTGCCCGCCATCCAGGTGGGCCCCAAGAAGGTGTGGCGGGTCGAGGCGAGCAAGCTCGAGGAGTACATCGAGCACCAGTACGCCCGCACGCGCGAGCGGATCGCGTCGGGCGACCTCTGACGCCCCCGCCGGGCTCCCCCGGCGGCCTCAGGCCTCGCTGACGCGCAGCAGGGCCCCGAACGGCACCGTCCGCACGACCGGCCGCGCCCGCTCCGTCTCCTCGACGTCGAGGTGGTCGGCGCCCACGCGCCCGATCCGCCCGGTGACCGACCCGCCCGCCGTGCGGACCAGCACCCGGGCACGGTCGCGCTGCAACCCCCGGAGCACGTGACCCAGACCGAGGCCGTCGGTCCGCGCCCGCGACGGCGTCGCGAGCCGGCCCAGGCCGACGACCGAGGCGAGCGCGGCCAGCGGCACCAGGTGCTGCACCCGGCCGCGGGCGCCGCTCCCGTCGAGGAGCAGCCACGCGTGCGCGACGCGGGCGAGCCGCCCCTCGACGCCCTCGCCGTCGAGGAGCTCGAGCCGCAGCACGGAGCCCGTCGCGGCACGCAGCCGGTCGGCCAGCGGGATCGAGGCCTGCTCGGCCCGGGTGAGCTCGGCGACCGTGCCCTCCCGCTCGGCCGCCTGCTCGGCGTCGAAGCGCGCCTCGAGGTCCGCGAAGAGCAGCTCCCACCTGGCCGAACCCGCGGATGTCATGAGGCTCCTCTCGTCGGGATCGATGCCCACAGGATGCCCGGGTAGACAGACCCGGCACCAGTCCGCTTCAATATCCACCACCAGAACACATCAACCGCTATCAACTGACATCATCGGGAACGATCCGAGACGATAGCGGAGGGACGAAGGAGACCTCGATGTCCGGCAGCACCCCTCACGACCGGATCTCACGACCAGGTGGGCTCGGCCGGCTCGCCGTCCTCACGGCCACGGCCGCGGCCGTGGGCGGAGCCCTGGTGCTGCGCACGGCCGCCGTCGTCCCGCGGACGTCCACCGCCGCCGCCGGCCTCACCGTCGACCGCTGGGTCGAGCTCGCCGTCCTCGCCGCCGGGCTGCTCGCCGCCGCCTGGCTCGCCCTGAGCGGCGCGGTCGCCCTGGCCTGCGTCGCCGCGTCTCTGCTGGGCCGCCGCTGGCGTGCCGGCGAGGCCGCCGTCGAGCGGCTCGCACCCGCGGCCGTCCGCCGCCTCGTCCGGACCGCCGTCGGCGTCGGCGTCGGCGCAGGGCTCACGCTCGCCCCGACCGCGGCCCTCGCCGCCGACGTCCAGCCCACCGGCCCGACCCCCGAGGCCTCGTCGGTCGCCCTCGACCTCGGCTGGCGGTCCACCGCCGCGGAGGGCGAGGCACCGGCCGACGCACCGACCGACGAGGCCGTCGAACGCCCGGCGGAGATGCCGGCGCCGGCGGCGGCTCCTGAGGAGGACGTGCTCGTCGAAGAGGTCGCTGCCGCCCGGGTCGCGCACCATGCCGCCCAGGATGCCGCCCAGGATGCCGACGACGACGCGAACGACGACGCGGACGACGACGAGCCGGTCCGCGTGGTGCTCCGCGGCGACACCCTGTGGGGCATCGCGACCGAGGCGCTGGGCGGCTCCCCCACCGACGCGGAGATCCTCCGCGAGGTGACGCGGTGGCACACCGAGAACCGCGACGTCATCGGCGCCGACCCCGACCACCTCCTGCCCGGCCAGATCCTGCACGCCCCGGCCTGACGACCCGACGTCCCACGACTCCCGCACCACCCACCGGAGGGCACCATGACCGCGACGACGACCGCGCCGACCACGCCGGCGACGAAGGCTTCCCCGGAGCAGGGCACCTCCGCCCCCGGCACGGCGCCCGAGGGCACGACGGCGACGCCCGGCACCGGACCGGGCACCGAGGCGGACCGGCACGATGTCGCCGCAGCGCAGGACGACGGCGCCCCCACCCGGCGGGCGCTGCGGGTGTCGGCCCCGCCGCGACCGGCCGGCCCGGCGGGCTATCCCGAGGCGAGCACCCGGCCGGCGCCGCGGACGCGGCGGGTGCGGGTCGGCGCCCCGGGCGTGCGGCGCGACCCTGACGACGACCAGGACCTCACGGCGAGGCCGCTGCGGGAGGCCGCGCCCGCGCCGCTGCCCGACCCGACGGCGCAGTGCTGCACGGTCGTGCGCGCCGCGGTCGAGGTCCTGCGCGGGGAGCGGCCGGCGGCGCAGCTCGCCCGTTGGGTCACGCCGCAGGTGCGCGACCAGCTGGCCGAGCGCGCCCGGATCGGCCTGGCCCACGCCCCGCTGCGGGACGCGGCGCACCACCGGCCCGTCCAGGTGCGCCGCGTCCGGCTGGTCCGCCTGGGTGACGACGTGGCCGAGGCGACCGTCGTCCTGGACGACGACGGGCGGGTGCGTGCCGCGGCCGTCCGGCTGGAGGCGCGCCGAGGCGCCTGGCGCGTCGCCGTCCTCGAGATCGGCTGACCGGCGCGGACGGGAGAACGCCGGAGCCCCGGACCGCGGGTGCGGGTCGGGGCTCCGGCGTCGTGGCGTCGCTCAGGGAGTCGTCGTCACTCCTCGTTGACGCCGTGGCAGACCTTGTACTTCTTCCCGGAGCCGCAGGGGCACTGGGCGTTGCGCGGCGTGCCGGGGAAGGTCCGGCCGTCGCTGGTGGCCGCCGTGGCCTCCCCGTGCAGCTCGCGGCGCGAGCGGCGCGTGGGAGCGCCCGTCGTCGTGGTCGAGCCGTCCTCGCTCGGCGACGAGTAGGACAGGCGCTGCGGCGCCGGGGCGTCGAGCCCCTTGGCCAGGAGCACGGGCTCCTCCGCCGCCGCGGGAGCAGGCTCCGCCGCGGCCGGCTCGGGCTCGGCCGGGGCCGCGGGCTCGGCGACCGGGGCGGCCTCGGCGGCCGGCGCCGTCCCGCCCGCCACGACCTGGCCCGCGTCGGACTGCGCCGCCGCCGCAGCGCTGGCCGCGGAGATCACCGGGGCGCCGGGAGCACCCTGGGCGCCGGGCTGCTGCACCTGCACGTCGAGGTTGAACAGGAACCCGACCGACTCCTCCTTGATGGACTCCGTCATCGCCTGGAACAGCTGGAAGCCCTCGCGCTGGTACTCGATCAAGGGGTCGCGCTGCGCCATCGCGCGCAGGCCGATGCCCTCCTTGAGGTAGTCCATCTCGTAGAGGTGCTCGCGCCACTTGCGGTCGAGCACCGAGAGCACGACGCGGCGCTCGAGCTGGCGCATCGCGGGCCCGCCGAGGGACTCCTCGCGCGCCTCGTACGCCACGCGGGCGTCCGAGAGCAGCTCCTCGAGGATCAGCTCGTGCGTCAGCCGGCCGACGCCGCCCGCCTCCTCGACGACGTCCTCCGGCGTGATCGACACCGGGTACACCGACTTGAGCGCGGTCCACAGCGCGTCCAGGTCCCAGGCCTCGGGGTTGCCCTCGGCGGTCGCGCCGTCCACGTACGCGGTGACGACGTCCGTGAGGAAGTGCTGCACCTGGTCCTCGAGGTCCTCGCCCTCGAGCACCCGCTTGCGCTCCGCGTAGATGACCGAGCGCTGCCGCGACAGGACGTCGTCGTACTTGAGGACGTTCTTGCGGATCTCGAAGTTGCGGGCCTCGACCTGCGACTGCGCGCTCTGGATGCCGCGCGTGACCATCTTCGACTCGAGCGGCATGTCGTCGGGGAAGCCGGCGCGGTCCATCATCGAGGACGCGAGCCCCGAGTTGAACAGGCGCATGAGGTCGTCCTGCATGGACAGGTAGAACCGCGACTCGCCCGGGTCGCCCTGACGGCCGGAACGACCGCGCAGCTGGTTGTCGATGCGGCGCGACTCGTGCCGCTCCGTGCCGAGCACGTAGAGCCCACCGAGCTCGGTGACCTCCTCGTGCTCCGAGGCCACCGCCTGCTTGGCCTTCTCGAGCACGTCCGGCCAGGCCGCCTCGTAGGCCTCCGGGTCCTCCCCGGCGTCGAGACCGCGCTGGGC
Source organism: Isoptericola sp. NPDC058082 (assembly GCF_042885055.1). Classification (NCBI taxonomy): domain Bacteria; kingdom Bacillati; phylum Actinomycetota; class Actinomycetes; order Micrococcales; family Promicromonosporaceae; genus Isoptericola; species Isoptericola sp. NPDC058082. Next base: position 20,448 of record NZ_JBHVSQ010000002.1, read on the forward strand.
CATCTCGGAGACGGCGAGGAACTCGGCGTTGCCGCCGAGCATGATGTCGGTGCCGCGGCCGGCCATGTTGGTGGCGACGGTGACGGCGCCCTTGCGACCGGCCTGCGCGACGACGGACGCCTCGCGCTCGTGCTCCTTGGCGTTCAGGACGCTGTGCGGCACGCCCGCCCGCTTGAGCAGGCCCGACAGCAGCTCGGACTTCTCGACGCTCGTGGTGCCGACCAGCACCGGCTGGCCCTTCGCGTGGCGCTCGACGATGTCCTCGACGACGGCGTTGAACTTGCCGTCCTCGTTCTTGTAGACGAGGTCCGCCTGGTCCATGCGGATCATGGGCCGGTTCGTGGGGATCGGCACGACGCCCAGCTTGTAGGTGCCCTGGAACTCGGCGGCCTCGGTCTCGGCCGTACCGGTCATGCCGGACAGCTTGTCGTAGAGGCGGAAGTAGTTCTGCAGCGTGATCGTGGCGAGGGTCTGGTTCTCCGCCTTGATCTGCACGCCCTCCTTGGCCTCGATGGCCTGGTGCATGCCCTCGTTGTAGCGGCGCCCGGCGAGGATGCGGCCGGTGTGCTCGTCGACGATCATGACCTCGCCGTTGAGCACGACGTAGTCCTTGTCGCGCTTGAACAGCTCCTTCGCCTTGATGGCGTTGTTGAGGAAGCCGATCAGCGGGGTGTTCAGCGACTCGTAGAGGTTGTCGATGCCGAGGTAGTCCTCGATCTTCTCGATGCCGGGCTCGAGCACGCCGACGGTCTTCTTCTTCTCGTCGACCTCGTAGTCCTTCTCGACCTCGAGGCGGCGCACGACCTTCGCGAACTCGGTGTACCAGCGGTTCGCGTCCCCGGAGGCGGGGCCGGAGATGATGAGCGGCGTGCGGGCCTCGTCGATGAGGATCGAGTCCACCTCGTCGACGATGGCGAAGTGGTGGCCGCGCTGCACCAGGTCGTCGGGCGACCAGGCCATGTTGTCGCGGAGGTAGTCGAAGCCGAACTCGTTGTTGGTGCCGTAGGTGATGTCGGCCGCGTACTGCCTGCGGCGCTCCTCCGGCGTCTGACCCGAGACGATGACGCCCGTCGTCATGCCGAGGAAGCGGTAGACGCGGCCCATGAGGTCGCCCTGGTACTTCGCGAGGAAGTCGTTGGTCGTGACGACGTGCACGCCCTTGCCCTCGAGGGCGTTGAGGTAGGCGGCGGTCGTGGCGACGAGCGTCTTGCCCTCACCGGTCTTCATCTCGGCGATGTTGCCGAGGTGCAGGGCGGCGCCGCCCATGAGCTGCACGTCGAAGTGCCGCTGGCCGAGGGTGCGGCGCGCGGCCTCGCGCACCGCGGCGAACGCCTCGGGGAGCAGCTCGTCGAGCGTGGTGCCGTGCTCGAGGCGCTCCTTGAAGCGGTCCGTCTCCTCGTGCAGCTCGGCGTCGCTCAGCTCCTCGAAGCTGGGCTCGAGCCGGTTGACCTGCTGGGCCAGGCTGTTGAGCTTCTTGACAATCCGGCCCTCGCCAAGACGGAGGACCTTCTCGAGGATCGCAGGCACGCAGTACTCCAGGGTCGGTGGCGCCCCGGGGATGGCCGGGACCGTGCGGCGCGACGACGGGCGACGAGGGGCGGTCGGGATCGCACGCCCGCGCCGTCGCCTGGGTCACACCCGTGCCATCCTAGGCCGATCGCCTGGGAGTCCGGCACGGGTTCGCGACGGACGAAACCGCTCCGGCGCCGTGAGCGGGCGTTTGGCCCCGACTCGCCGCGTGCACGGGGCCAGGAGCCCGGTCACAGCGTCTCGTGGTCGCGGCCCTGGCCGGGGGCGAGATCGGCGGCGGCACGGTCGGCGAGCTCGGCGCCCGCCGCGCCGTACAGGTGGAAGACGGCGTCCGCGCCGTGCCGGCGCAGCTCGGCGGCGTCCTCGTCGTAGCGGGCGATCGCCGCCACCCGGCCGGCGAAGCCCACCGCGCGCAGCCGGGCCAGGGCGATGAGGTTCGCCTTGTGGAACGGCATCGCGAGCACGGCGAGACGCACCTGACCGGCCCGCTTGACCCGGGCCCAGAACTCGGAGTCGGTGGCGTCCGCGGGGACGACGGCGATCCCTTCGTCGCGGAGCGCCGCGACCCGCGTGCGGTCGTGCTCGACCCCCATGACCGACAGGCCGTGCACGTCGCGCAGCCGCCGGTACGTGGCGGAGCCCACCCGCCCCAGGCCGAGGACGACGGCGTCGGCCCGGCCGATGTCGACGGGCCGGTCGTCGGGGTGCAGCTTGTCGACGTCCCGGCGCGGCAGGAGCCCGGTGAGCCGGGCGGCGAGCTCCACCCCGCGCCGGTTGACGATCGCCGAGACGACGAAGCTCGCCGCGACCGCCAGGGACACGATCACCGTCCACTCCTCGTCGAGAAGGCCCGCCGTCGCGCCGAACGCGACGACGATGATGCCGAACTCCGAGAAGTTGCCGAGGGCGAGCCCGGCGAGGAACGAGGTGCGGCGACGCAGCCGCATCAGCCACAGCAGCACGGCGTAGCCGGCCGCCTGGAGGGGCAGGAGCAGGAGCAGGAGGCCGGCGAGCGCCAGGTCGACCGGGGCGGGCATCCCGTGCAGCCCGATCTGCAGGAAGAACGCGACGAGAGCGAGGTCCTTGACCGTGAGCAGGGAGCGGGAGAGCTCGGTGGCCCGCGGGTGCCCGGCGAGCAGCGCACCCATGACGAGCGCTCCCAGGTCGCCCGACAGCCCGACCGCATCGAACAGCCAGAAGCCGGGCACGAGGGCGACGAACGCGCCGAACAGCGCCTGCAGCTCGCCGTGCCCGGCCCGGTCCCAGACCCGGCGCAGCACCCAGGCGCCGGGGATCAGGCCGACGACGGCGAGCGCCCACGGGCTGGGCGGCTCCCCCGTCGAGACGGCGAGGAACGCCACCGCGACGACGTCCTGGACCACGAGCACGCCGACGGCGATGCGCCCGTACAGCGCCGTCGTGTCGGAACGGTCCTCGAGCACCTTGACGACGAAGACCGTCGAGGAGAACGACAGCGCCAGCCCGACGAGCGCCAGGGAGCCGAGCGACTCGTCGGCGAGCAGCCGGATCCCGACGACGGCGAGCAGGCCGAGGAACCCGACCGCGACGGCGACGCTCAGCACCAGGTGCGCCACGGTCGTGAGCCAGATCTCCGGGCGCAGCAGCGAGCGGACGTCGAGCTTCAGCCCGATCGCGAACAGCAGGAGCGCCACGCCCAGCTCGGCGACGGTCTCCAGGCCGGGCAGCTCCGGGGCTCCGGCCGCCCCGAGCGCGAACCCGGCGGCGAGGAAGCCGACCAGCGGCGGCAGCCGCAGGAGCGTCGCCGCCAGACCGCCCACCAGCGCCGCGGCGAGGTACAGCACGGCCGTGGCCATCTGCGCTCCTGACCTTCTCCGGTCCCGACCGACGCGGGTTCCCCGACGTCGTGGCGCCGATCCTACGAGCGCAGGGTGCCCGGCGCCCTATGCCGCGCGCACGGCCCCGGCCAGCGCGGGTGCGAGCTCGCCCACCGGCGCGACCGCCGTCGTCCCGAGCCCGAGCCAGCCCGCGAGCACGGCCAGCTCGGCGCCCAGCGCTGCCGCGGTGTCGGGGCCGGCGTGAGCGGTGGGGTGCACCGCCTGGACGCGCAGGACGCCCGCCTGCCGGTCGGCCTTGAGGTCGACGAACGCCGTGATCGCGTCGCCCTCGAGGAACGGCAGCACGTAGTACCCGAGCACCCGCTGCGGAGCGGGCACGTAGATCTCGATCCGGTAGAACACGTCGAAGAGCGCCTCGAGCCGCCGCCGCTCCCACACGAGCGGGTCGAACGGGCTGAGCAGGGTGCGCGCCTGTGCCCGGCGAGGCACGCGCGCGTCCCGGTGCCGGTAGGTGGGCTCGTCCCAGCCGCGCACCTCGACCGGCACGAGGACGCCGTCCTCGACCAGCTCGTCCCGGGCCCGGCGCACGGCCGGGCCGCGCAGGCGGAAGTAGTCGGCGAAGCAGCGGACCGTGCCCACGCCGTGAGCCCGCGCGCCGAGCTCCAGCAGCCGCCGCACCGCCTCGTCCGCGGGCACCGGTCCCGCCGCGCGGACCGCGGGCGGCAGCACGCGCTCCGGCAGGTCGTAGCAGCGTTCGAACGCGGTGTTGCGTCGCGCGGCCATCACCTCGCCGGTGAAGAACAGGAACTCGAGGCACCGCTTGGCCATCGTCCAGTTCCAGCCCCACTCCTCGCGGGAGCGCGGGCCCGACCGCCCGGTGGCAACCAGCTCGTCGTGGATCTCGCGGGCTGTCACCGGCCCCCGCTCGGCGACCAGCTGCCGCACCAGGTCCATCTCGGCGGCGTGGGCCAGCGGCGCCCCGGCGATGGTCCCCCAGGCCTCGTCGAGATAGTTGCGCCGCCGCCACTCGAGCAGCGGGTACGTCGTGGCCGGCACGAACGAGGCCACGTGCGCCCACGTCTCCACGATCCTGCGCGGCGCCCGCCCCGCCGCCCGGTCCAGCAGCCCGACGTCGTACGGCCCGAGCCGCGAGTACAGCGGCATCAGGTGCGCCCGCGCCAGCACGTTCACGGAGTCGATCTGCAGCAGGTTCAGCTGCTCCACGGTCGCCATCGCCCGGCGCATCGTCACGCCGCCGGCGCCGGACGCAGGGCCGGCCAGGTCCGGTCGGGCGCGGTGCAGCCCCTGGGCGCCGAGGGCGACACGGCGGGCCTGCGCGAGCGAGAGGGAGTCCACCCGGCCATCCTGCCGACCCCCACCGACAGCGGGCGACCCGAGCGCTCGACCCGCCGCCCCGGTGATTCCCCCGGGCGCCACCGTCGTCCCGACGAGCGCGCCCCGCGACGACCGCGAGCGAGCAGAAAGGGCGGGTAGGGCTTCTTCGCGGGGACGCACCCCCCCCACAGAAGAGGGAGAACCGGCGCCCCCGCGGAAAGATCCCCACCACGAAGCCCCCCCCCCCCCGCCCCCAACACCAGAGGTCGGA
>NZ_JBHVSQ010000002.1:25410-43188 GCF_042885055.1 Isoptericola sp. NPDC058082
AAAGAAGAGGGGGGGGGGGGGTTTTTGGGGGGGACCCCCCCCCCCCCAGGGGGGGCCCCCCCCCCCCCCCCCCCCAAACCCCCCCCCAAAGAAACCCCCCCCCCCCCCCTGACCGCGACCTCGGCGGTCGGACCGCAACCACGGTGGCGGTCCGGACCAGATCACGTCAGCTCGGTCACCGGCTCCACGCCGCCGACGGTCGAGTCCAGCTCGATGACGCCGTACGTCCAGCCCCGACGGCGGTAGACCGCGGACGGACGGGCCGTCTCCTTCGAGATGAAGAGGAAGAAGTCGTGCCCCACCATCTCCATCTGGTAGACGGCGTCGTCGACGGTCATCGGCTCTGCGTGGTGCAGCTTGCGCCGGATCACCACCGGGGAGTCGCCGAGCTGCTCCTCGACGGCGTCACCGGGCTCGGCGAGCGCGACGGGTGCGGTCGGCTGAGCCGCGGTCTCGGTGGCCGCGACCTCGTCGTAGGGGCGGACGTCCACGGACGGGAGGACGCCGTTGGCACGGCGGCGGTGGTCCTTGCGGCGGTCGCGCGATCGGCGCAACCGTTCGGTGAGCTTGTCCAACGCGATGTCGAGGGCACCGAACCGGTCGTCCGCCGCGGCCTCCGCGCGGATCACGGGCCCCTTGTCGTGCACGGTGAGCTCGACCCGCTCTCGGACCTCGGAGAGCCGCGGGTTGTTCTCGCGCGTCACTTCCACGTCCACCCGGCGAGCGGCCGGTGCGAGCTGGGTGACCTTGCTCAGCTTGTCCTCCACGTGCCGGCGGAACCTGTCCGCCACCTCCGTGTGCCTGCCGACGACGACGATCTCCATCGTGTTGCTCCACTTCGTCGTGAGGCCGCCCACTGCTCGAGCGACCCGAGTTGTCTGTCTGGGCACCCCGTCCGGGGCACCGTGCTCGGCACCACCTCCCGGGTCGCCGGACGTCCGTCCGGACCGCTCGTGGGTCGCACGGGCGAGCGTCCCGGACCGAGGTCTCGGGGGCGGTTCGCCCGCGTGGGACCCTCAGGCTAACCCCCTCCCGTGCGCCAGGTACACCGGGGGCGCGAGGAGGTTCCTCACGTCTTTCGTGACGGCCCCCGGAGGTGGGGTCGCGGCCAGCACGAGGGCCCCGAGGACGTCCGCCCCGACGTCCTCGAGGGCGCGTTCCGCGGCTGCGAGCGTGGAGCCGGTGGTGACCACGTCGTCGACGAGCAGGACGGCGGGACGGGCCCCGCCGGCGCGGGCGAGCGCCCGGTCGCGCGCGGCCATGGACCCGGTGAGGTTGCGTGCGCGGGCGCGGGCGCCGAGCCCTACCTGGTCGCGCCCGCGGCCGCGCCGGGTCAGCGCCGGGACGACCGTCGCGGCGAGCCCGGCGTCGCGCAGCCCGTCCGCGGCGGCACGGGCGAGGACGCGCACGTGGTCGCGTCCGCGGGCGCGCCGGGACGCCGCCGTGGAGGGTGCGCCGACGACGAGCAGGGGCCGCCCGGCGACGGCGCGCGCCGCGGTCGCGGCGACGGCGCGTGCCGCGGTCCGCACCGGGGGTCCGACGAGCCGGTCGAGGTCGGTGCGTCCACGGTCCTTCCAGGCCACGACGACCTCCCGCACCGGCCCGCCGTAGGCCGCGAGCGCCCAGACCGGCAGCACGGGGACGCCGTCGAGCCGGTCCAGGCGCGGGGCCGCCGCCTCGACGCGGACCGGCGGCCCGACGAGCAGCGCCTCGCAGGTGGGGCACCAGGGCACGTCGAGCGCGCCGCAGCCGGGGCACGACACCGGCACGACGAGGCGGCCGAGCTCGCGGAGCCACCGCACGGGCGGCGCGGTCGTCGTCGGGGGCATGTCTGCAGCGTGCCGCGCCTGCGGGACGCGGCGGGCGTGCTCGCCGCGTCCTGGGGACGACGGCGGCCTGGGGGCAGCGTCGCGCCCTCGTCGCCGTGCGGCGGTGTCGGTGTCGGTGTCGGTGTGGGCGTCGTCGGCCGGGCCGTCAGCCCGGGTAGGCGACCAGGTCGACGTCGTCGGACACCATCGACCACAGCGCGGAGCTCTGCCGCGAGTACAGGGTGCCGCCGCTGTCGATGGCGAGCATGGCCCCCGTACCGACGGACGCCGTCACGGAGCGCGGCTCCGGGACGCCGGGCTGCGCCCGGGACAGCCCGCCCTGGCCGGAGAGCCCACCGACACCGGTGAGGAAGACCGCGTCGTCGCCGTCGGCCTCCTGGCCGATCAGGGCGAGCGCCGCCTCGTCCTGCCACACCGCCTGCGTCACCTGGCGCACGGAGGCCCCGACCTGCACGGGCGCCGAGAGTCCGGTCGGGACGTTCTCGGCGTCGCGGACCACACCTGCCACGTGCACCAGACGACCGCTGGGGCCGGAGCTGACGATCGCGACGCGGGCGCCCTCCGGCGACACGTGCACCGACCGGATGGTCCGCGACGACAGCCAGTCGATGTCCAGGGTCCGCACCGCGCCCGACGGCATCGCCACGAGGAGGTCCGCGCCCTGCGCGCTCCACACGGCGCTGAACCGGTCGACGGAGGGCGGCGCGAGCTTCGCGCCGGACAGCAGCACGTCGGGCGCGTGGTCGCCGGTGACGCGGACGATGCGCTCCGCGCCGTCGCGCACCACGACCGGCTCGTCGCCGGGGCCGGCGGCGAGGGCGGTCGGGTCGAGGCCGTCGAGCGCGACGGGCTCGTCCGGCTCGCGCAGCTCCCGCCCGACGACGCGCACGAGCGTGCCGTCGGAGACGGCGAGCGCCTCCCCCGACGTCCGGGGCGTGGAGATCGAGTCGGCCGCGCGGGTCGTGAGCGGCGTGTTCTGGTCGGAGAGGACGACGGTGCGCCCTTCGCCCTCGGCGAGCGACGCCTGCAGCTGCGCGGTCGCGAGCGCCCGCTGGTCGGCGCTGGCCTGCGAGATCGTGGACGTGAGGCTCACGTCGATGGTGCCGTCGTCGGTCACCGTCACCGCGTCGATGGCGAGCGACGTGCCCTCGGGGATGACCGTCGTCGTCGAGTCCTGCAGCCATTCGGGCGGGCCGGCGAGGATCTCGCTGGTCGCGTCGGTGCGCCAGGTCTGGCGCGGGAACCACCGCATGTCGGGCACCCACCAGGCGAGGTCGGGCGTCGGGAAGTAGAGGGTCGTCGGGTGGAACGCCTGGCCGAAGAACGCGGCCGGGAGCATGAGACCGTCCTCGAGCTGGGAGATGCGCCACTCCCCGCCCGCACCGCGCGACAGGCCGAAGGACACCACGAACTCGTTGGTCCGCGCCTCTTCGGTGTACATCCCGCGGTCGTCGAGCGTCGCGACCACGCGCACGGTCGCGTCGACGGTCGTCTCCGTCGCGTCCGCGGGGACGTCGGCGAGGTCCAGCTCGGGGTCCTCCTCCAGCACGAGCACGCGCGCGTACCGGTCCCAGCCCTCCCACGCCTCGTCCGTGACGTACTCCTGCGCGACGGCGAACGACGAGCTCGACGTGGGGCCGAGCTGCGCCACGCTGAGGAAGCCCTGCACCACCTGGTCCGGGCTGGCGCCGGCCGCCGGTCCGGACGCGATGTAGCCGATCTCGCTGATGTTCTCCAGCTCGGTGTCGCCGTCGCGCACCGGCCCGTTCGTGGGGATGCGCGCGCACGCGACGGTCACCGCGAGCACGGTCAGGACGGTGACGAGGGCGGCGGGCAGGCCGCCGGCCCGGCGGCGCGGGCGGCGCACCTGCCCGGGGGGGGGGGATTTTGTCGTAGGACCTCCTCCTCGGCGTCCGGCCGGCCGGACGGGACGGGGGCGTGGGCGATGTCCACGCCGTCGGCGTCCACGACCCCGAGCTCGGGGATGGCGGTGGGGGTGGGGCCGGTCGGCGGATTCACGACCGGCAGCTGACCGGTGGGCGGGGCCGTGACCCCGGTCGACGGGCCCTCGAGCGGCAGGGGCGAGCCCTGCAGGCGGATCCCGGCGCGCCGCGGCAGCGTGAGCCGGAAGCTCGCGCCCTCCCCGAGCCGCCCCCACGCCTCGAGGCGGCCCGCGTGCAGGCGCGCGTCCTCGAGGGAGATCGCGAGGCCCAGCCCGGTGCCTCCGGTGGTGCGGGCGCGGGCGGGGTCCGCGCGCCAGAAGCGGTGGAAGACGCGGTCGATGTCCTCGGGCGCGAGCCCCACGCCGTGGTCGCGCACGACGACGGCGACCGCGTCGGCGTCGACCCCGACGGTGACCTCGACCGGCTTGCCCTCGGCGTGCTCGACGGCGTTCACCACGAGGTTGCGCACGATGCGCTCGACGCGCCGCGGGTCGACGTCCGCCGTCGCGGGCTCGTCGGGGAGCGTCACCGAGAGGAAGACGTGCTTGGACTCGGCGAGCGGCATCGACGTGTCCGCCACGGCCGCGACGACGTCGCGCAGGTCGCGCTGCTCGACGTCGAGCACGGCCGCGCCGGCGTCGAACCGGCTGATCTCCAGCAGGTCGGTGAGCAGGATCTCGAAGCGGTCGAGCTGCGTGTACAGCAGCTCGGCGGAGCGGCGGGCGGCGGGGTCGAGCTCGTCGCGGGAGGCGTGGATGACCTCGCCCGCCATCCGGATCGTCGTCAGCGGCGTGCGCAGCTCGTGCGACACGTCGGAGACGAAGCGCCGCTGCGCCGCGGAGAGCTCCTCCATCCGCGCGATCTGGTCCTCGAGGTTCCCGGCCATCTCGTTGAACGTGCGGGTGAGGGTGGCCATCTCGTCCTGGCCCTTGGCGTCCGGGAGCCGCTCGTCCAGGTGGCCGTCGGCGAGCCGCGACGCGACCGTCGCGGCGCGGCGCACGGGCGCGACGGTCTGCCGGGTCACGACCCACGTGAGCGCGCCGAGCAGCGCGAGGATCGCGAGCGCGCCGAGCGAGAGGGTGCGCTGCACGAACGACAGCGTCTCCTGCTCGGCCTGCAGGGAGTAGATCGCGTACAGCTCGTACGTGCCGATGGACGGCACCTCGACCGTCGTCCCGACGATCACGCCCGGCTCCGGCACCTCGGTGTCGGTGAACTCGGCGGGGATCTGCACGGACTGCAGCACCTGGCCGTCCGACGCGCGGGTCGCCTCGCGCAGGTCCTCGCCGATGATGGCCTTGAGCTCCGGCTGGGTGCCCGTGTCGGCGAGCCGCTGCGGCTGGTCGGGGGTGCTGAGGAGCAGGAAGTCCTGCGCGCTGGACGCGCCCGCCGCGAGGGTGCGCACCATCTGCGTCAGGAGGAGCTGCACGTCGGAGGCCGACGTCGCGGGCGAGGTGTCGAAGGCGCTGCGGACCTGCTCGGTCATCGAGGCGTTCTCGCGCTCGATGCGGTCCACGCGCTGCTCGTACAGCCCGTCGCGGATCGAGACGGACAGGTAGAGGCCGAGCAGCGCGACCGCGACGACGCCGAGCGCGAGCGCCGAGGTCACGACCCGCAGCTGCAGGGACGACCGCCACCGCCGGACGAGGTACCGGGTCCGCGAGACGGTCCAGGCGCGCCACCGCCGCCACGTCCGGCGGACGCGGCGCGCGGCGGGCTCAGCGCGGGGCACCGGCCTTGTAGCCCACGCCGCGCACGGTCAGCACGACCGTCGGGTTCTCGGGGTCGCGCTCCACCTTGGAGCGCAGGCGCTGCACGTGCACGTTGACCAGGCGGGTGTCGGCGCTGTGCCGGTAGCCCCAGACCTTCTCGAGCAGCACCTCGCGCGTGAACACCTGCCAGGGCTTGCGGGCCAGCGCCACGAGCAGGTCGAACTCCAGCGGGGTGAGGCTGATGCGCTCGCCGTCGCGCACCACGTTGTGGCCGGTGACGTCGATCTCGACGTCGCCGATGCGCAGCCGCTCGGGGCCGGGGTCGTCGTTGCGGCGCAGCCGGGTGCGGATGCGGGCGACGAGCTCCTTGGGCTTGAACGGCTTCGTCACGTAGTCGTCGGCGCCGGACTCGAGGCCGAGCACGACGTCGACCGTGTCGGTCTTGGCGGTGAGCATGATGATCGGGACGCCGGACTCGGCGCGGATCTCGCGGGCGACCTCGATGCCGTCCTTGCCGGGCAGCATGAGGTCGAGCAGGACGAGGTCGGGCTGCTCGTCGCGGAAGGCGACGAGGGCTCCGTCGCCGTCGGCGCAGAACGTCGGCTCGAACCCCTCGGACTTCAGGACGATACCGATCATCTCGGACAGCGCAGTGTCGTCGTCGACCACCAGGACACGGGACTTCATGCACCCATTCTGCCAGGCACGGCGCAAGGTCCGGTGGAAAGCCGCATGAGCGAGCGGGCGCGCCGTACTAGGGTCGGGGCGACCGGCGTCACACCCGGTCCTCCAGCACTCCACCAGCACAGCCCCGACAGTCCCGTCCGCCGACGCCGCGTCGGCACGACCCGACCGCCCTGCAGCCCGGGAGGCCGCGATGAGCACGCCCGACCAGCCCCAGCCGCCGTCCGGCTGGGGCGACGCACCCGAGCCGCCCCGCTACGGCCAGCGCGCGCCCGAGGGCGCCCCGCAGCCGCCCGCCGACGGGCAGGGCGGGCAGCAGTACGGGCAGGGCCAGTACGGACAGGGTCAGTACGGGCAGGGTCAGTACGGGCAGGGTCAGTACGGGCAGCAGTACGGGCAGGCTCAGTACGGGCAGCACTACGGCCCGCGGCCGCCGAGCGCCCCGGCGGCGACGAAGCCCGGCATCGTGCCGCTGCGCCCGCTGTCGCTCGGCGAGATCTACGACGGCGCGTTCACCGCGATCCGCCACAACCCGAAGGTGATGCTCGGCGCCGCCACGCTCGTGATCCTCGTGGCGACCGTCCTCGGCGTGCTGATCGCGCAGCTCATCGTGCCGACGTTCTCGTCGTCGTTCTCGTCGCTGACCGAGGCCGACCCGGAGATCGCCGAGCTCGGGTTCGACAACCTCGTCGCGCAGTCCCTCGCGTCGTCCCTCGGCATGAGCGTGACCCTGCTGCTCGCCCAGCCCGTGGTGGAGGGCATCCTCACCGTCTCGGTGAGCCAGTCGGTCATCGGCCGCAAGCTGAGCCTCCGCGAGGTCTGGGAGCGGCTGCGCGGGCGCGTCGGCCGCCTCATCGGCTGGGCCCTGCTGCGCTCGCTCGCCGGCGCCGTCGGGACGTTCGTCTGGTTCTTCGTCCTGGTCCTGCTCGTCGCCCTCGTGAGCGAGCAGTCCACCGGGGCCGCCATCGGCCTCGGGCTCCTGCTCGGCGCCGGGTTCGTCGTCCTCCTCGTGTGGCTGGGGGTGCGGCTCGGGCTCGTCGCGCCCGCGCTGGCGCTGGAGGGTCAGGGCCTGGGGAGCACGATCGCGCGCGCCTGGCGGCTGACGCGCGGGTCCTTCTGGCGCCTGTTCGGCATCTACCTGCTCGCGATGATCATCGTGAGCGCCGCCGCGTACATCATCACGATCCCCCTCAGCTTCGTCGCCGGCATGATCGGCGGCACCGGCGGGAGCACGGAGGCGTTCACCACGGCCACGGTCGTCGCGACCGTGCTGTCGTCGGTCATCTCGGCCGCGATCACCACGATCTTCGTGGCCTCGGTCGTCGCGCTGCTCTACATCGACGTGCGGATGCGCCGCGAGGGCCTGGACGTGCAGCTCGCCGCCGCGGCGCAGGCGTCCGACGGCGGGCGGCCGGGTGGCGAGCCCGGCGCCCGGCCCGGTCCGCCGCCCGGCATGCTCGCGTGAGCGGCGCGTCGGCGGTGGTGCACGGGGTCGTGACGACCCTGGTGGCCCACGTGCCCGCCGGCGTGCCCGTGGACCCCGACCGGGAGACGGCGCACCGCTGGCTCCTGGAGGAGCTGTCGCGACCCGAGTACTCCACGGAGCCGTCGCTCCTGGAGCGCCTGCTCACCTGGCTCGGCGACCTGTTCGACGGCCTGACCCTCGGCGAGGGGCGGTTCCCGCTCGCGTTCGTGGTCGTCGTGGTCCTGGTGCTCGTCGCCGCGCTCGCCTGGTGGGTGGCCGGGCCCGTGCGCCTCGCGCGCCGCCGGCGCCGCTCCGTCGTCGTGCTCGACGGCGACGAGCGCACCGCGGCCGAGCTGCGGGCGTCCGCCGACGCCGCGGCGGCCCGCGGCGACTGGTCCGCGGCCGTGCTGGACCGCTTCCGCGCGCTCGTGCGCTCCCTGGAGGAGCGCGTGGTGCTGGACGACCGCCCGGGCCGGACGGCACAGGAGGCCGCGCACGACGCCGCCGCCCGGCTGCCCGCCGTCGCCGCCGAGCTGCACGACGCGGCCCGTCTGTTCGACGACGTCTGCTACGGCACGCTCCCCGCCGGACCGGACGACGACCGGCGCCTGCGCGACCTCGACGAGCGGGTGCGCGGGCTGCGGCCCGAGCCCCTCGCGGCCGCCGCGCCCGGCGGGGTGGGGGCGCCGTGACGGCTCCGACGCAGACCACGCCGGGCCCGACCCAGGGCCGGTCCCAGGGCACGGTCCAGGCCGCGACGCCGGGTGTCGGGTCGCCGGACGCCGTGCTCTCGCCGGTCGTGACGGGTGACGGCACCACCGGCCGCGGCCGCACCGCCGACCGCTGGCGCCGGGCCCGCTGGACGCTGCTGGTGCTCGGGGTGCTCGCGCTCGTGGTGGCCGTGCTCGCCGTGCAGCGCCCGGTCACCTCCGCCACCCCGTACGCCCCCGACAACGCGCAGCCGAACGGCGCCCGCGCCGTCGCGCAGGTGCTGGGGCGGCAAGGGGTCGAGGTCCGCCACGTCACCCGCGTCGCGGACGCCGTCGCGGCGGCCGGCGCGGGCACCACGCTGCTCGTGACGCCCGGGAGCCTGCTGCTGCCCGAGCAGGTCGACGCCCTGGCGGGCGTCGACGCGGACCTGGTGCTGCTCGGCGCCGACGACGAGCTGGTGCACGCGGCCACCGACGGCGCCGTGAGCCGCACGCCCGGGGCCGCAGCCCCGGCGTTCGCCGTCGAGCCGTCGTGCGACCTGCCGCTCGCCACGCGCGCCGGCGCGCTGGCTCTCGCGCCGGGCCTGCGGGCCGAGCCCGGGGCCACCGACGTGACGCTGTGCTGGCCGGTCGACGGGTCGGCGGCGCTGGCGCGCGTCGAGCTGCCCGGGTCCGCGGGCGGACGGTTCGTGACCGCCGTCGACGACCCGTCCTTCGTCACCAACGGCACGGTGCTGGACGACGGCGACGCGGCACTCGCGCTCGGCCTGCTCGGCGCGCAGGAGACGCTCGTGTGGCTCGTGCCCGACCCGCTCGACACGAGCTCGACCGGCGAGGCCGGCGCCCCGTCCGCCGGCGCCGGGATCCTGCCGCCCTGGGCGGGCGTCGTCGGTCTCTGGGCGCTGCTGGTCGTGCTCGTCGCCGCCGTGTGGCGGGCGCGCCGGCTAGGCCCGCTGGTCGCGGAGGAGCTGCCCGTCGTGGTGCGCGCCGCCGAGACCACCCGCGGCCGCGGCCGCCTCTACCGGCGGGCCAGGTCCCGTGGCCACGCCGCCGCGGGTCTGCGCGCCGCCACCGCCGAGACCGTCGCGCGCCGCCTGGGCGTGCCCCGGTCCGCCGACGCCACGGCGCTCACCGACGCCGTCGCCCGCGCCAGCGGCCGGTCCGCCCACGACGTGGCCGACCTCCTGTACGGCCCACCACCCCACGACGACGACGCGCTCACCGAGCTCGCGCGTCGGCTCGACACCCTGGAGAGCGAGGTCCACCGATCGTGACGACCCCCGACGAGAACCCGCAGGGCACACCGCCCGCGGCCCCTGTCGAGACCACTGCGTCGACTGCCACGTCGACCACCGCGTCGACCCCCACCCCGGGCGACCCCGCGCCCCCGCAGGCGCCCCCGGCCCCGGAGCCCGCCGCCGGCTCCCCCTCTCGCGAGCTGCGCGGCGCGCTCGCCGGGGTGCGCAGCGAGGTCGGCAAGGCGGTCGTGGGCCAGGACTCCGCGGTGACGAGCCTGCTCATCGCGCTGCTCTGCTCCGGCCACGTGCTGCTCGAGGGCGTGCCCGGGGTCGCGAAGACGCTGCTGGTGCGGGCGCTCGGCGCGTCGCTCGACCTGTCGACGAAGCGCGTGCAGTTCACGCCCGACCTCATGCCCGGCGACGTCACCGGCTCCCTCGTCTACGACGCGCGCACGGCCGAGTTCTCGTTCCGCGAGGGGCCGGTCTTCACGAACCTGCTGCTCGCGGACGAGATCAACCGCACGCCCCCGAAGACGCAGGCGTCCCTGCTCGAGGCGATGGAGGAGCGGCAGGTGTCCGTCGACGGCACGCCGCGCCCCCTGCCGGACCCGTTCGTCGTCATCGCCACGCAGAACCCGGTGGAGCACGAGGGCACGTACCCGCTGCCGGAGGCGCAGCTCGACCGCTTCCTGCTCAAGGTGGTGCTTCCCGTCCCGGAGCGCGAGCAGGAGATCGAGGTCCTGGCCCGGCACGCCGCCGGGTTCGACCCGCGCGACCTGGGCGCCGCGGGCGTCCGGGCGGTCGCGGGCACCGAGCAGCTCGCCGCCGCGCGCGCCGAGGTGCGGCAGGTCCAGGTGGCGCCCGAGGTGCTCGGCTACGCCGTGGACCTGTGCCGCGCCACCCGCCGCTCCCCCTCGCTCTCGCTCGGCGTGTCGCCGCGTGGCGCGACCGCGCTGCTCGCGACGTCGCGCGCCTGGGCCTGGCTGTCCGGGCGCTCGTACGTGACGCCCGACGACGTGAAGGCGCTCGCGCACCCGACGCTGCGGCACCGCGTCCAGCTGCGGCCCGAGGCGGAGCTCGAGGGCGTCACGGCCGAGAGCGTGCTGACGACCGTGCTCGCGACCGTCCCCGTCCCGCGCTGACCGGCACCCGGACATGGCGCTGACGTGGCGCGCCGTCGTGCTGGCGGCGCTCGGGGTGATCCCGGTGGTCCTGTTCCCCGTGCCGGGGACGGTCGTGGTGTGGGGGCTGGTCGTGGCGGCCGTGTGCGCCGTCGACGTCGCCCTCGCCGCGTCCCCGCGCGCGGTCGCGCTCCAGCGCCGGACGCCCCGCTCGGTGCGGCTGGGCACCACGGCCCGCTCGGAG
The DNA here is from genome assembly GCF_042885055.1 of Isoptericola sp. NPDC058082. Classification (NCBI taxonomy): domain Bacteria; kingdom Bacillati; phylum Actinomycetota; class Actinomycetes; order Micrococcales; family Promicromonosporaceae; genus Isoptericola; species Isoptericola sp. NPDC058082. The sequence continues at coordinate 36,357 of NZ_JBHVSQ010000002.1, forward strand.
CTGGTGGTCACCAACACCGCACGGCGCCGGCTGCGCGCCGTCGTGCGCGACGCCTGGCCGCCGTCGCTCGTGCCGGACGCGAGCGTGCGCACGGACGGCGCGGGGGCCGGCGAGCCGCTGGTGGCCCGTTCCGCACGGCACGACGTCGACCTGCCGCCCGGCGAGTCCGCGCGCGTGCGCACCCCGCTGCGGCCGACCCGGCGCGGCGACCGCGTCGCCGGGCCCGTGACGGTCCGTTCGTACGGGCCGCTGCGCGTCGCCGCCCGCCAGGCGTCGATCCCGGTGCCGGCCCGGCTGCGCGTGCTCCCCGAGTTCGCCAGCCGGAGGCACCTGCCGTCGCGGCTCGCGCGGCTGCGCGAGATGGACGGGCGGGCCGCCGTGCAGGTGCGCGGCGAGGGCACCGAGTTCGACTCGCTGCGCGAGTACGTGGTGGGCGACGACGTGCGCTCGATCGACTGGCGTGCCACCGCCCGTCGCGGCGACGTCGTCGTACGCACGTGGCGGCCCGAGCGCGACCGGCGCGTGGTGATCGTGCTCGACACCGGCCGCACGTCCGCCGCGCGGATCGGCACCGCCGCCGCGAGCGACACCGAGCAGGCGCCCGAGGGCGCCGCCGACGCGCCGTCGTCGCTCGGTGGCACCCGGCTGGAGGCCGGCATCGAGGCTGCCCTGCTGCTCGGTGCGCTCGCCGACCGCGCCGGCGACCGCGTCCAGGTGCTGGCGTACGACCGGGCGCTGCGCGCGCGCGTCGCGGGCGCGTCGGGCCCGCGGCTGCTGCCCGCGCTGGCGGAGTCCCTGTCGACCGTCGAGCCCGCCCTGCTGGAGACCGACTGGCCCGGCCTCGTCGGGCAGGTGCGCCAGCGGGTCTCGCAGCGCTCGCTCGTCGTGCTGCTGACGTCGCTCGACCCGGCGGCCGTCGAGACGGGTCTGCTGCCGGTGATCGACCGGCTCTCCGGCACCCACCAGGTGGTCGTCGCCGCCGTCGCCGACGCGGACGCCGCCCGGCTGCGCTCCGACCGGTCGTCCGTGGCCGCGGTCTACGACGCCGCCGCGGCCGCGCGCGCCGATCTCGAGCGTGCCGCCGTCCAGGCCGTGCTGCGCCAGCACGGCGCCGAGGTCGTCGAGGCGCTCCCGGACGACCTCGCGCCCCGGCTCGCCGACACCTACCTCGCGCTCAAGGCCGCCGGCCGGCTCTGACCCGACCGGTGCCGGGCGGGCGGCCGTCAGCCGACCGTGGGCACGACCTCGCCGGCGCGGTCGGCGTCCAGGTCGCCGGTGAGCCCGGCCGCCGTGGCACGGCGGCCCAGCACGACGACGTAGACCCAGAAACCCGCGAGCGCGATCGCGCCGATGACGATCTTGAGCCACCAGGGCAGCGTCGAGCCCGTCACGTACCCCTCGATCAGCCCGGACACCGCGAGCGCGCCGGCGAGCCCGATCGCGACGGTGACGAGCGCGCGACCCTCCTGCGCCAGCGCGACGGTGCGCGGCCGCGGCCCGGGCGACACCGCCGTCCAGAAGAGCTTGAGGCCGGCGGCGCCGGCCACGAACACCGCGGTGAGCTCGAGCAGCCCGTGGGGCGCGATGAGCTGGAGGAACACGTCCAGCTCGTCGTAGGCCGCCATCATGCCGCCGGTGGCGCCCACCCCCACCGCGTTCTGGACCAGCACGAAGGCCGGCCAGACCCCGGTGATGCCGAGGCCCACGCACTGCGCGGCGATCCACGCGTTGTTCGTCCACACCATGGCGGCGAAGGACGCGCCCGGGTCGTAGTACGACGCGAACGCCTCGTTCACGTACGCCTCGCGCTCGGCGGGCGTGCCCATCTGCGCCAGCACGTCCGGGTCCGTGGCGACGCGGTACCCGGCGACGACGGCGAGCGCGAGGCACACCACGACGACGCCGAGCGTCCACCAGCGCACCCGGTACAGCGCCGCGGGCACCGTCACCGCCACGAACCGGACGACGTCGGCCCAGGCCGGCTCGTGCGTGCCCGTGACGCGCACCCGGGCGCGGCTCAGGAGGTCCGAGAGCCGGGTGACGAGCACGGGGTCGGGCGCGGCCGACCGCACCGTGGACAGGTGCGTCGCGACCGCCTGGTAGAGCCGCACCAGCTCGTCGGCCTCCGCGCCGTCGAGCCGCCGCTTGCGGGTGAGGACGCGCAGGCGCTCCCACTGCGGGCTGTGCACGGCGGTGAAGGCGTCGAGGTCCACGGCCGCTAGCCTTCCACACGGGAGACGTCGCACGAGCGGGGGATGCACATGTCAGTCGGGATCCACGACGGGATCGTCATCGGCGAGGGCGTGGTGCTCGACGCGCGGCCGGCGTCGTTCGTCAGCCGCGCGCTCGCGGCGCTGCTCGACCTCGCGGCGCTCGCGATCGTCGGGATCGCGCTGCTGATCGTGGTCGCCCTGCAGGACGTGTCGATCGACGAGCAGTGGGCCCGGGTGGCCGGCGTCGTGGTGGCGGTGCTCGTGATGGTCGTGGTGCCGACGACGGTCGAGACGCTGAGCCGTGGCCGCTCGCTGGGCAAGCTGATCACCGGCCTGCGAGTGGTGCGCGACGACGGCGGCCCGGTGCGCTTCCGCCATGCCTTCGTGCGGGCGCTGGTGGGCATCGGCGAGCTGTGGCTGACGGTCGGCAGCGTGGCGCTGGTCGCGTCGCTGTCCAACTCCCGCGGCAAGCGGCTCGGCGACCTGCTGGCCGGCACCTACGTCATCCGCGTGCGGGGCGGCCGCGCCCGCACGGTCCCGCTCGCCATGCCGCCGGAGCTGGCCGCCTGGGCCCGCACGGCCGACATCCGGCGGCTGCCCGACGGGCTCGCCCTCGCGGCCCGGCAGCTCCTCGACCGCGCGCCCCGCCTCGCGCCGGCGTCGCGCGCGGGCCTCGCCGACGACCTCGCCGGGCGCGTCGAGCCGTTCGTCGCCCCCGGTCCGCCGCCCGGTACGCCGCCCGAGGCGTTCCTGCACGCCGTCCTGCACGAGCGCCGCGAGCGGGAGCTGGAGCGCGGGACGGCCGAGCAGGAGCGGGCCGAGGCCCGCGCCGCCACCCTGCACCGCCTGCCCTACGGCGTCCCCGACCCGCCCCGCTGACCCCGCCCGCTCACGGCGTCCCGGCGGCGGTCCTCGAAGCGGCCGAAGACGCGCACCAGGCCGAGCAGCACCAGCAGGTACGCCGCGAACCACACCGGGCGGGACGCCCACCAGTCCGCGCCCCACGCGACCGGCAGCTCCTGCCCGAGCCCGAGGAGCGCGACCCCGACGACGGCGAACATCGCGGTGAGGTGCCACAGGTAGACGGTCATCGACCGGCGGGCCAGCGCGCCGACGGCCCGCGTGCCCGCCCCGGTCGCGGCGCGCCGCACGAGCGCGGCGCGGAACAGCAGCACCAGGCAGACCTGCGCGACGGCGTGCGCGACGACGGGCGCCGTGGGCGGGCCGAGGTTGGAGATCTCGTCCCCCGGCATCCCGACGAGGCTGAGCGGGTACGGCCCCGCCGCCACGAGCACGACCGTCGCGGCGACGGCCGCGAGGGCGCCGGCGGCCAGGGCCAGCCGGGCACCGCGACGGGTCAGCGGTCCGGCGGCCGGGTCGGGCACCGGCCGGCGCGGGGCGCTGCGCTCGGCGGCGTAGGCGATCCCGGCCAGGAACGGCGCGGCCCACGCGAGCAGCACGTTGGCCCAGGCGAGCCCACCGGTGAGCTCGCCGGGGAGCCCGAACCGCAGCGCGTCGAGGGTCAGCGGCAGCGCCACGGCGACGACGAGGGCGCCCCACCGCCAGCGCTGCCAGGCCGCGCGGAGCAGAGGCGTGAGCGCCATGAGCACCACCCACACCCCGAGGAACCACAGCAGCTGCGGCGCCATCCGCGCCATCCGCCACACCGCGTCGTCGGGCACCCCGACGGCGAGGAGCGCGGCGACCGCGAGCGCCCACGCGCCGACGAACGCCCCGACGGGCCGGGCCGTCGCCCGCAGCCGGGCGAGGACGGTCCCGCCCCAGCCGCGACCCCCGACGGTCGTGGCGGAGCGCTGGTACCCGGCGGAGGCGCCGGCCGCGAAGAACAGCAGGGCCAAGGGCTGCAGCCAGGTGACGAGCCAGCCGGCGCCGTGGCCGAGCGCGTTGCCGACGAGGAGCGTCCGCCCGTCCCACGTGGCCTCCGCCATCAGCCAGTGCAGCAGCACCACCCCGAGGGTGCCGAGCGCCCGGACGACGTCGACGAACGGGTCCCGCGCCCGCCGCGGCCGTGCCGCCGGGGCGACAGGACGGGGTCGTGCGAGCGGTGCGGTCGGGACCGGTGGGGCGGGGGCGTCGAGGACGGCCACGATGGCTCCTGAGGCTGGGCGACGAGGACCCTTCCAGCCTCGTGACCTGCGACGTCGTCCGACATGGGCCTGGCCCCCTCGCCGCCCGCCGTCTCCCCCGTACCGGTCCGGGGGACATCCCCCGTCGACCTGTCAGGAGGCGCGCCGGGCATACCACGCGCAGGCTCTGACAGGTCGGGGGTCAGGCGTCGACGCCCAGGTAGCGCAGGACGGCGCGCACGCGCCGGTGGTCGGCGGAGTCCTGCGGCAGGTCGAGCTTGGTGAAGATGGCGGCCACGTTCTTCTCCACCGCCCCGTACGACAGGTACAGCTGCTCGGCGATGGCGCCGTTGGAGCGGCCCTGCGCCATGAGCTCCAGGACCTCCTTCTCGCGCGGCGTCAGGCGGCCGACGCCGTCCTCCGGCGAGCGGTGCGCGCCCATGAGCTGCCGCACCACTTCCGGGTCGAGCACCGTCTCCCCCGCCGCGACCCGGCCGAGGGCGGCGACGAAGTCCCCGACGTCGGCGACGCGGTCCTTCAGCAGGTACCCGACGCCGCGCGGGTCGCCCTCGAGCAGCCGGGACGCGTAGCGCGTCTCGACCCACTGGGAGAACACCAGCACCGGCAGGCCGGGGTGCGCGGCGCGCAGCGCCTCGGCCGCGCGCAGCCCCTCGTCGGTGTGCGACGGCGGCATGCGGATGTCGGCGACGAGCACGTCGGGCAGCGCATCGGCGGCGGCAAGGGTCGTGACCTCGCGGACGAGGGCGTCGCCGTCCGGCACCGCCGCGACGACGTCGTGCCCACGGCGCGACAGGAGGGCGACGAGCCCGTCGCGCAGGATGGCGGAGTCCTCCGCGACCACGACGCGCAGCGGGCTCGGGCCGGTCGGCGCGCCGGGCGTCATCGGCGGGACCCGGGGGCGGGCAGCGGGATCGTCACGGTGATCACCGTAGGCCCTCCCGCCGGGCTGACCACCCGGAGCGTCCCGTCGACGCCCGACAACCGGTCCGTGAGCCCCGCGAGGCCGCTGCCCCTGCCGGAGGCGTCGGGCGCGCGCACCGCCGCGCCGCCCACGCCGTCGTCGTGCACGCGCAGCACGAGCGCACGCATGGCCGCCCCGGTCGCGGCGTCCGCGATCGGCTCCACGCCCGCCACGACGTCGACCCCGGTCGCCCGGGCGTGCTTCGTCGCGTTGGCGACCAGCTCCGCGACCGCGAAGTAGGAGATGGCGGTGACGCTGGGCGGGAGGTCCGCGCCGTCCAGCCCGACGGCGTGCACCCGCACCGGCAGCGCGGCCCGCGCGGCGAGCGTCTCGAGGGCGACGGCGAGGCCGGCGTCCAGCGCGGGCGGGCGGATGCCGCGGGCGAGCTCGCGCAGCTCGGCGAGCGTGTCCTTCGTGCTCGAGTGGGCGGTCTCCAGGACGGCGGCGAGCTCCGCCGTGTCGACGCCGTCGGTGCCGTCGCGCAGCAGCTCGCGCGCCTCGCCGATCTGCATGGCGACGGCGACGAGGTGCGCCTGGGTGCCGTCGTGCAGGTCGCGCTCGATGCGGCGCAGGCGCTCGTCGGCGTCCTCGACGGTGACGGCGCGGGCCCGCTCGGCGTACGCCACGCGCAGGCTCGCCCGGGTGGGGCTGAGCAGGCCCTCCGCCAGGAGCCGGAAGAGGCCGACGAACATCGACTGCACCTGCGGCCACAGGTACAGCAGGATCACGCCGACCGCGACGAGCAGGAGCTGGCGGGCCGGGGTGTCGACGAACCAGTCCGTGCCGAACGACGCGCCCCGGTGCCAGGTGCCGTCGCCCGCCTGCTGCAGCGGCAGCCAGCGCGACCAGAACCAGTGCGTCATCCCGCCGAGCGCGACGGCGAGGAACACCGTGCTCACGACGAACGACGCGATCGCCAGCGGGAACGTCACCGCCATGTACAGCAGCGCGCGCCACGCGGTCGCGTCACCGAGCATCCCGCCGAGCCGCCGCCAGAACCCCTTGCGCGGGGTGCGGGGCGCCGGCTCGGCGATCTCGACGCCCAGGTAGCGGACCGCCATCCGGCGGTACGTCGAGCCCCAGCCGCGCGCGCCGAGCAGCACGCCGCCGGCGACGAACAGGCCCACGACGGTGACCGCCACCCCCGCCATGAACGAGACGGTGAAGATCGCGTACGTGAACGCGAACGGTGCGAGCAGCAGGGAGAGCCACAGGAAGCCGTAGGCACGCCAGGTCCGGCCGTCGAACGGGGCGAGGAGGAACGGCGGCGCCCCGTCCGTCGTCGCCCGCGGGGACGCCGCCGGACGCTCTGCGGGCTGCGTGGACGACGGCGAGGTCGGCGGGTTCGCGGGCGGCGGCACCGGGCCGTCGGTGGACGTCATGCTGGTCATGCTTCCAGGCTGCCGCCCCGGTCGCCGAGCCGACATCCGGCGTGCCACCCTGCGCACGGGGGCTGTCCCCCATGTTCAAGGCGACAGGCAAGCCGTCGCAGTAATGACCCCGAATGTCCAGGGCCCCCACCATCACGCCGAAGTAATCGGCCCGCTCCT
>NZ_JBHVSQ010000002.1:43198-56069 GCF_042885055.1 Isoptericola sp. NPDC058082
GGTCGTGCTTCAGGCCTACCTCTTCGTTCGCCGACCCACCATCTGTCTTCCCCCCTGGCGCGTGGTCTTTTCCCCCCTCCCCCAGGGCGACGGGCCGTCAGTAGCGGTAGTGCTCCGGCTTGTACGGGCCCTCCACCGGCACGCCGAGGTACTCGGCCTGCTCCTTGCTCAGCTCGGTGAGCCGCACGCCGAGGGCGTCGAGGTGCAGGCGCGCGACCTTCTCGTCGAGCACCTTGGGCAGGCGGTACACCTGGCGCTCGTACTGCCGCTCCTCGGCCGGGCGGGCCATGTCGGCGAACAGCTCCAGCTGGCCGATCACCTGGTTGGCGAACGAGTTCGACATGACGAACGACGGGTGCCCGGTCGCGTTGCCCAGGTTGAGCAGGCGCCCCTCGGACAGCACGATGATCGACCGCTCGGCGCGACCGTCGCCGGCCGGCAGCGTCCACTCGTGCACCTGCGGCTTGATCTCCGTCTTGACGACGCCCGGGACGGCCGCGAGACCGGCCATGTCGATCTCGTTGTCGAAGTGCCCGATGTTGCCGACGACGGCCTTGTCCTTGAGCGCGAGCATGTGCTCGGTGCGCACGACGTCCTTGTTGCCCGTGGTGGTGATGACGAAGTCCGCCTCGCCGATCACGTCCTCCAGGCGCGCCACCTGGAAGCCGTCCATCGCGGCCTGCAGCGCGCAGATCGGGTCCACCTCGGACACGATGACGCGGGCCCCCTGGCCGCGGAACGCCTCCGCCGCGCCCTTGCCGACGTCGCCGTAGCCGCACACGAACGCGACCTTGCCGCCGATGAGGATGTCGGTGGCGCGGTTGATGCCGTCCGGCAGCGAGTGGCGGATGCCGTACTTGTTGTCGAACTTCGACTTGGTGACCGAGTCGTTGACGTTGATCGCCGGGAAGATCAGCTCCCCCGCCTCGGCGAGGTGGTAGAGCCGGTGCACGCCCGTCGTCGTCTCCTCGGTGACGCCGCCGATGCTCTGCGCGACCGTCGTCCAACGCAGCGGGTCGGAGTCGAGCGCCCGGCGCAGCACGCCGCGCACGACGTTCATCTCGTGCGTGTGGTCCGGCTCGCCCGGCAGCGTGTCGGGCGGCACCACGCCGGCGCGCTCGTACTGCAGGCCCAGGTGCACCAGCATCGTGGCGTCGCCGCCGTCGTCGAGGATGAGGTTGGGGCCGCCCTGGCCGTTCTCCGCGCCGGGCCACACGAGGATCTGCTCGGTGCAGTCCCAGTACTCCTCGAGGCTCTCGCCCTTCCACGCGAAGACCGGGACGCCCTGCGGGTCCTCGGGGGTCCCGTGCGGGCCGACGACGATCGCCGCGGCCGCCTCGTCCTGCGTGCTGAAGATGTTGCAGCTGGCCCAGCGCACCTCGGCGCCGAGCGCGACGAGCGTCTCGATGAGGACGGCGGTCTGGACCGTCATGTGCAGGGAGCCGGCGATGCGGGCACCCGCCAGCGGCTGCGACTCGCCGTACTCGGCGCGCAGCGCCATGAGGCCGGGCATCTCGTGCTCGGCGAGCCGGATCTGGTGCCGGCCGGCCTCCGCCAGCGCGAGCGAGCGCACCTTGTAGCGGCCGGGAGCCTCGTCGAAGCCCGTCGTGCCGGGTGCCTCAGCGGTCGTGGACATGGTCGCCCTCCTGGGGTCTGCGGTATGAGCCGTGTGCGCTGGGGGCTCCCGTCTGCGCGTGGCCTGCCGTCGGTCGTCGACGGAGCGGGCCAGCACCCAGGGTAGACCGCGGGCCGTCCCGGACGCAGCGAGGCCGGCACCCGCGGGGGTGCCGGCCCCGTCCGGAGCGGTCGTGGTGCGACGACGGCCTCGGTCAGCCGTTCTTCGACGCGCGGTAGCCCGCCTTGCGCGCGGCGGACTCGGTGGTGAAGCACTTCTCCGGGGTGGTCTGCTTGTAGTACCGCCCGCCGGGGACGTGGTAGATCCCCGACTGGTTGCCCTTGATCGGCGCCCAGCTCGGGCAGTCGTACTTGCTGACGGGCGACGTCTGCGACGGCTTCTTGCCCTGCTTGACGACGAGCGTCTGCGTCCTGGTCTTGGCCTTCGTCGCCGACCAGACCTTCGTGTGCGCCGAGGTCAGCCGGTAGGTCCTGTAGGTGACCCGCGTCGTCACCTTGTAGGTGCCGGCCTTCAGCCGCACGGACTTCTTGTTCTTGGCGATCGTCTTGCCGGACTTCTTCACCGTGAGCGTCTTGGACTTCACCGAGACCTTGCCCTGGGCGACGACGATCGGCTTGACCGTCGCCTTCTTCGCGTAGGGCGCGGTCTTGGTGCCGATCTTCTTGATCGTCACGGACGTGGCGGTCGCCGCCGACGCCGACGGCGCGGACAGGGCCGCGGGGACGACGGCGAGCGGGGCCGCCAGCAGCGTCACGGCGGTGACGAGGGCGACGAGACGGCCATGGCGGCGCGCAGGCAGGGTTGACTTCACAGAGTTCTCCAGGTCGGGGGCCCCGTTCCCGGGGCGGGGGTCCGCGATTCGACCCGCGGACGCGCCCCCTCCCCAGGCGGTGCGCCGGCGTCGCCGGACAAGTATCCCCGAGGACGCCGGCGAACCGGTCCCACCGTGGCCGACTTCACCCGCCCGGGCGGTCACCGGGTCAGGACCTGCAGCTCCCCCACCGTGATCGTCGTCGCCGGCGACGTGAAGTCGTCGGTGAGCTGCCCGGACTGGTCACCACCCGTCCAGTCCGCGACCCAGTAGGTCGTGGCGGTCACCTGGTACTCGCCCTGCCGCGTGTACGTGTGCCCGCAGTCGGGCGACTCCTTCTTGCCGTAGGAGTCCTGGTAGGGCGTCCCGGGTCCGTCGCACGTCACGGTGGTGCCGTCGCCCATGTCCCACACGACGCGGTCGACCCGGGCGTCCAGACTGACCGTCAGGCCCTGGTCCGTGGCCGACGTCTCGCGCGGCCCGACCTGGTTCGCCGTCGGGCTCCGCGCCCACATCCACGTGGGCATGCCGACCAGGCCGACCCGTCCCGGTCCGTCCTCGGGCACGATGCCGATGTCGATCGCCGTGAGGGGCAACGCGGCGAACGCCCGCCGGGCTATCGCGGCCGGGTCGGCCGGCGGCGCACCCGGCGGGTTCTCCTGCCAGCCGTCGGTCGTCGTGAGGCACGCCGCGGGGCCGGTGCCGCCGGGAATGGCCACCTCGTTGCACCACTCCTCCGACGGCGAGCAGGTCACGATGTAGCCCTCGTCGTTGCCGTCCCACACCGGGTCGCTCGTGGGCGGCTGCGGGCTCACGAGCTTCTCGTAGCACAGGCGGGAGGCGTTCCAGGTGCCGGCGTCGGTCCTGCAGTCGACGACGTACTCGGGCAGCCCGTACCCCCCGGGCACCTTGCACTGCCGCTCGCTGCCGCTGCCCCCGCCGCCGGGGCCGTCGGGCGGGTCCCCGGGATCGGCCGGGACCTCGTCGTCGCACCCCATGCTGATCCCGCCCGGCGACCTGCAGTCCGACGGCGCGGCCTGCGCCGGGAGCCCGGCCCCCGCCACGGCGCCCCAGGCCAGCACGAACGCGAGCGCGAGCGTCACGACCCGCCGGAGGGTCAGCACGACCGCTCCATCTGCCCGGTGGAGTCCGTCACCCGCCACGCCCCGTCCTTGCCCTGGTGCTCGAGCTCGTACACGTTGACGTACCGCTCGGCGGTGTCGTTCGGCAACGGGACCTCGGTGCCGTCCTTCTCGTGCATGCGCAGCCCCGACGTGTCCAGGCAGGTGGTGAACTCGATCTTCTCGTACCCGGCGCCCCGCGCGGTGTAGCCCGTCACCTCCGAGTCGACCATCTCGGCCGCACCCGTGGTGTACCAGCCCTTCTCCGCCATGTCCCGGTACCAGGGGGCGTAGGCCTCCGCCAGCTCACCGCCCCAGTAGTCCATGGTCAGCCGGGTCCACCCTCCGTACCCGTCGTTCGCCACCTCGGCCTCCAGCGCGCGGAAGTCGTCGAGCACGCCCGTGGCGTCGTCGATCGCCTTCTGCTCGGCCTGCTCCTCCGGGTCGAGGCCGGGGCCGGCGCTCGCGGAGGCCTGCAGCTCGGCGAGGGTCGCCGCACCGGCGTCGTCGTCGGTGCAGGCCGACACGCTCCCGGCGACCGTCAGGGCGAGCAGGACGACGCCTGCCGTTCCGGTCCTTCTCATCCGTGCGCTCTCCTCGTCGATGATGCGGCGCGGTGGGCAAATGAAGGGGGCAGAGGTCAACCTAGCGCCGGTGCCCGCGCCCCGGGCAAGCGTTCCGAACGCCGAGACGCCCGCCCGGTGCGGACCGGGCGGGCGTCTCGGGTCGATCGGTGATGTCGATCGGTGCTGCGGAGGTCAGCCCTCGAACGCCGGGACGACGTCCGGGTTCTCCTCGAGCCACGCCTCGACGCCGGCCTGCGGGTCGTCGGCGTTGTCCTGGGCCACGGCCTTCTCCAGCGAGGAGTACTGCTCGTCGTCCAGCTTGATCTTGCCGAGCCACTCGGCGACCTCGGGCTGCTCGTCGCCGAACCCTGCGGTGGCCTGGAACTGCAGGTTGTTCTCGATGTCGAACGCGCCCTTGGGGTCCTCGAGCTGCTTCAGCGGGTAGACCGCGTTCGGCCAGAACGGGGTCCACATCGTGACGAGGATGTCCTCCTTGCTCTTGATCGCGTCGTCGAGGGCCGCGAGCATCGCCGGCGTGCCGGACGGCTTGAGCGTGTAGCCCGCGTCCTCCAGCCCGTAGGCCTCGATGACCTCCTCGGTGTCGTCCATCACGCCGGCGCTCGCCTCGATGCCCGTGATCGTGCCGCCGAACTTGTCGACGTTGTCGGCCAGGTCCTCGATGGAGTCCACGTCGGTGTACTCGGGCACGCCGAGGTACGTCGTCCCGCCGTCGTAGAAGTCGCCGAGGTTCTCGAGCTTGCCCTCGTACTTCTCCATGTAGCTCTCGTGGAGGCCCGACCAGGCGGACGGGTACATGTCGACGTCGCCGTCGGCGACCGCCGTGTACAGCACGCCGACGTCGTTCAGCTCCTCGAGCTCGACGTCGTAGCCGGCGGCCGTGAGCTGGTGCTCGAGGAGGTTCGCCATGGTGAGCCCGTCGGGCCAGCCGGGGACGTAGCCGAGGGTCACCTCCTTGTCGCCGCCCTCGCTGCCGCCGTCGTCGCTGCTGCAGGCGGCCAGCGTCAGGCCGAGGGTGGCGACCGCCGCGAGGGCGGTGCCGCGCCGGAGGCGAGGGCTCATGCGGTGGGTGCTCATGGTTGTACTTCCTTTCCTGTCGACGCCGCGCGCCGACGTTCGAAGAGTGCGGTCCCGTGCGTCGGGACCGGACACGCTCAGGCGGCGGGCGCGACGCGCCGGCGACGGCGCAGCACGGCGAGGAGCGACCGGCTGTTCTGCTGCCCGATCGCGCCGGTGAGACGGTCCAGGTAGATGGCGATGATGACGACCGACAGGCCGCCCTCGAAGCCCAGGGCGACGTCGAGCTGCGAGATCGCGCCGACGACCTCCTGGCCGAGACCCCCGGCCCCGACGAGGCCGGCGACGACCGCCATCGACAGCGCGAGCATGATGACCTGGTTGACGCCGGCCATGATCGTCGGCAGGCCCAGCGGCAGCTGGATGCCTCGCAGGATCTGGCCGCTCGTGCCGCCGAAGGACTCGCCGGCCTCGACGGTCTCGCGGTCCACCTGGCGGATCGCCAGCTCGGTGAGGCGCACGCCGGGGGGCAGGGCGAAGACGATGGTCGCGCAGACGCCGGGCGCCACGCCGATGCCGAAGAAGATCACGACCGGCACCAGGTAGACGAAGGCCGGCATGGTCTGCATGAAGTCCAGGATCGGCCGGACCACGGTGCTGAACCCGCTGCTGCGGGCCGCGAGGATACCGAGCGGGACGGCGATGATCAGGGCGATCAGCGCGGCGACGAGGACCAGCGCGAGGGTCTCCATCGCGGGCTCCCACATCTCCATGCTCACGATGAGGAGCATGCCGACGACGGTGAACGCCGCGAACGCCCACGAGCGGACGAGCAGCGCGAGCAGCGCGAACACGACGACGACCACGAGCGGCGTCGGCGCGAGGAGCAGGTCGGAGATCCCGTCGACGAGGGTCGACAGGCCCGTGCTGATGCCGTCGAGCAGCGGCTCGAGGTTCTCCTTGATCCAGTCGACGCCGTCCGCGACGTAGTCGCCCAGGTGCAGGTTGGGGATGGTCATCAGTTCGCTCCCGCGGGGTCGAGGACGGTGTCGCCGTCGCCGCCCGGGGCAGCGGCAGGGGCGGCGGGCTCGTCGCCCGTCGCGCCGTTCTCGCCGTCGGGCATCGACAGCGCGCTCAGCAGCGTCACGCGGGGGATCACGCCCAGGAGCCGGCCGTTCTCGTCGACGACGGCCAGCGGCGCACGGCTCGACGCGGCGTCGCCGAGGATCTCGATGAGCGGGGTGTCGGGGGTCACGCGGATGGCGCCCTCGTCGCTCAGCGGGAGCTTGTCGGCGCCCTGCTTGACAGCGTTCGCGACGTCGTCCTCCCAGACGACGCCCTCGAGGCGACGGTTGCGGCCCGTGACGATCAGCGCGGGGACCTGGTGCTCGCGCAGCAGCTTGTGCGCGGCCTTGGGCCCGGACTCGACGCCGATGACCGCGGCGGGGCGCTCCATCACCGCGGACGCGGTGAGCACGCGGCTGCGGTCGACGTCCGCGACGAACTGCGCGACGTAGTCGTTGGCCGGCTCGTTGAGGATCTGCTCGGCGGTGCCGACCTGCACGATGCGGCCGTCGCGCATCATGGCGATGCGGTCGCCGAGGCGCATGGCCTCGTTGAGGTCGTGGGTGATGAACAGGATGGTCTTGCCGAGCTCGGACTGGAGCTCCAGCAGCTGGTCCTGCATCTCCTTGCGGATCAGCGGGTCCAGGGCGCTGAACGCCTCGTCCATGAGCAGGACGTCGGTGCCCGCGGCGAGCGCGCGGGCCAGGCCGACGCGCTGGCGCATGCCGCCGGACAGCTCGGACGGCAGCGAGCCGCCCCAGCCGGCCAGGCCGACCATGCCCAGGGCCTCCTCGGCGCGCTGCTCGCGCTCGGCCTTGTTCACGCCCCGCAGCTGAAGCGGGTAGGCGGCGTTCTCGCCGACGGTGCGGTGCGGCAGCAGCGCGAAGTGCTGGAACACCATGCTCACCTTGGTGCGGCGGACCTCGCGGAGGCCGGCCTTGGACAGGTGCGTGACGTCCTGCCCGTCGATGCTGATGGATCCGGCGGTGGGCTCGAGGAGCCCGTTCACCGTGCGGATCAGGGTGGACTTGCCGGATCCCGACAGTCCCATGACGACGAAGATCTCGCCGGGCTCGACGTCGAACGTGGCGTCGATGACCGCGGCGGTGAGACCTTCCTTGCGCAGCTTGGCGCGATCGGCGCCCTCTTCCAACATGCGGACGCCGCGCTGCGGGCGGCGTCCGAAGATCTTCGTCAAACCATTTGCCTGGATGGCTGACACAACTCTCCCGGGGTCGGGGACATGGCCTGCCCGGCGCGACGGCGACGCTCGTCTGCCGGGCGGTGGCGGCGTCGTCACGGCTTCGTACGCCGGCACGACGCGGCCACACACTGTTCACGACGTTAGGCCATCTCCGGCACGGCTCTGTACGCGGCCCTGGCAAAACCCCCGTGATCTTTATCATGCTGTGACCAACAGGGCAGATTAGGCACGGATCCACCCCGGTGTCATCTGGAACTGTCCAGCGCCCCGGGCATCCACCCGGGGCCGGTCGCTACGGTGACCTGGTGCCCTCGCTCCTCGGACCGCTCCGTCGTGACCGCGACCGCCTCCATCTCGCCCTCATGCTCGCCCTGACGTTCTCCACCGGGATCGCCGACGCCGTCGGCTATCTCGGCCTCGACCGGGTGTTCACCGGCAACATGACGGGCAACGTCGTCATCCTCGGGATGGCGCTGGCCGGCGGCGACGACCTGCCCGTGGTCGGCCCGCTGCTCGCGCTGGGCACGTTCATGGCCGGCGCGGCGGTCGCGGGCGTGGCGCTGCGCCCGGTGCAGGTCGGGTGGACGGCCCGCACCACGGGGATGTTCGCGACCGTCGGGGCGCTGCTCGCCGCGATCACGGTGCTGCTCGCCGTGTCGGGCGACGACCTGCCGCACGCCGTGCAGCTCGTCGTGACCGGGCTGCTGGCCCTCGCGATGGGCACGCAGGCGGCGACGGCGCGTCATCTGTCGGTCAAGGACGTCACCACGGTCGTCGTGACGTCGACCATCACCGGCCTGGCCGCCGACTCCCGGCTCGCCGGCGGCCACGGCACCCACTCCGGGCGGCGCGTCGCCGCGATCGCCCTCATCTGCGCCGGCGCGGCCGCCGGCGCCCTGCTGCTGCAGGCCCACCTGGCGTGGGGCGTGGGCGTGAGCGCGGTGCTCACGCTCCTCGTCGCCGCCGTCGGACACACCACGGAGGATCCTCGATGACGTTCACTCCCCCGCCTCCCCACCCCACGCGCCCGGACCTGCGCGGCACGTTCGGGATGGCCGCCTCCACGCACTGGCTGGCGAGCGCGAGCGCCCAGTCGGTGCTGGAGCGGGGCGGCACCGCCTTCGACGCCGCCGTCGCGGGGGCGTTCGTGCTGCACGTCGTCGAGCCGCACCTCAACGGCCCCGGCGGGGACATGACGGCGATCCTCGCGACCGCGGACGCCCCCGGGCACCCCCGGGTGCTGATGGGGCAGGGCCCGGCGCCGGCCGCGGCGACGATCGCGCACTACCGCGACGTCGAGGGCCTGGACCTCGTGCCCGGCTCCGGCGCGCTGGCGGCCGCCGTGCCGGGCGCCGTCGACGCGTGGCTCCTGCTGCTGCGCGACCACGGCACGTGGACCGTGGCGGACGCCCTCGCCCCCGCCATCGGGTACGCCCGCGACGGCCACCCGGTGCTGGCCGCGGTGTGCCGCACGGTCGAGGGCGTCGCGGAGCTGTTCCGCACGTCCTGGCCCACGTCCGCGGAACGCTGGCTGCCGGGCGGGCGCGCGCCGGAGCCCGGCGAGCTCGTCACCAACCCCGAGCTGGCCGCGGTCCTCGAGCGCCTCGTGGCCGCGGAGACCGACGCCGCCGACCGCGGCGCCGACCGGGCCCGCGCGGTCGACGCCGCACGCGCCACGTGGAAGGCCGTCGTCGGCGAGGCGGTCGAGGAGTTCGTGCGCACGCCGCACCGGCACGCCGACGGCCGCGACCACGCGGGCGTGCTCACCGCGGCGGACGTCGCCGGGTTCGAGGCGTCGTTCGAGGACGCCGTGACGGTCGACTTCCGCGGGTACACGGTGGCCAAGACCGGCGCCTGGGGGCAGGGCCCCGCGCTGCTGGAGGCGCTGCGCATCCTCGACGGCTTCGACGACGCGCGGCTCGACCCGTCGACCGAGCTCGGCGCGCACACCGTGCTCGAGGCGCTGAAGCTCGCGCTCGCCGACCGCGACACCTGGTTCGGCGACCTCGACGCCGCCGAGGGCGACGCCGTGCCGCTCGACGTCCTGCTGTCCGCCGAGTACGCGGCCGCCCGCCGCGCGCTGATCGGCGACCGCGCGTCCCACGAGGTGCGTCCCGGCTCCGTGCCCGGCCGTGACACCCCGGCGGCGCCGCCCCTGCGCACGTCGTACGCCACGGACGTCCCCGCGGCCGCCCTGCCCGGGGCCCCGGCCGGCGGCCCCGCCGCCGGCGTCGGCGAGCCGACCGTCGTGGTCGGGGCGACCGCGCCCCTGAACGGCGACGGCCTCGAGACCGACGCCACGGGCGCGACCCGCGGCGACACCTGCCACCTCGACGTCGTGGACCGATGGGGCAACATGATCAGCGCGACGCCGTCGGGCGGCTGGCTGCAGTCCTCCCCCGCGGTGCCGGGACTCGGGTTCGCCCTGGGCACCCGGCTCCAGATGACGTGGCTGGACGAGGCGTCGCCGTCCGCCCTGACGCCCGGCCGCCGGCCGCGCACCACCCTCACCCCGACGCTCGTGCTGCGCGACGGGTCGCCCGTGCTCGCGTGCGGGTCGCCGGGCGGCGACCAGCAGGACCAGTGGCAGCTCGCGTTCCTGCTGCGCGTCCTGGTGGGCGGGTACACGCCCCAGGAGGCGATCGACGCCCCCGCCCTGCACACGACGTCCGCGCCCGGCTCGTTCTGGCCGCGCACCTGGACGCCCGGCGGCGCCGTCGTCGAGGACAGGCTCGGCGCCACCGTCCTCGCCGGGCTGGTCGAGCGCGGCCACGAGCTCACGCTCGCCGGCGACTGGGCGCTCGGGCGGCTCAGCGCCGTCACGCGCGACCCCGCCACCGGCGTGCTCGGCGCGGCCGCCAACCCCCGCGGGGCGCAGGGCTACGCGGCAGGCCGCTGACCCGGGACAGGGACGAGGGCGCGGTCCGTGCAGCACGGACCGCGCCCTCGCCTGCGGACGGCGTCAGACGCCGTCGACCCACTGGATGTAGTCCTCATACCCTGACGAGTCGGTCAGGCGCCACGTGCCACCGCTGACCGCACCGGACGGGACGAGGGCATAGGCCGTGAACGACGTGCAACCGCCGTTGTACAGCTCCGACGTCCCCCAGATGTCGTCGTCGAAGAACTCGTCGCCCTCGTCGTAGACGACGCCGTTGCTGCCCACGTACTCGATGCCGAGGTCGAGCCACGGCAGCGCGCTGCCGTCCCCGTAGTAGCAGACGGCCATCGGCGCCTGCACGAGCTTCGACGAGCCCGCCCATGTCGTCGAAGCGCTCGAACCGATGATCGCGGACCAGTCCAGCGTCGAGAACGCCACGTTCGGCCTGTACGGGTCGCTGCGCGTGGAGTCGACCCAGAGCCACGCCGACTTGCTCGTGGCCGTGCCGGCGACGTTCTTCACGACGGCCCGGACGCGCGACCCGTCGCGGAAGGATCGGGTCGAGAGCTTCAGGGTCGCCGAGGTCTTCCCCGACAGGTCGGTCCACTTCTTGCCGTCCGACGACGTCTGCCACTGGTACCTCAGACGGCCGCCGGTGGCCTTGACCGTGAACGTCGCGGTCTTCCCGGACGTCACCCACTGCTGCGCCGGGTTCCCGGTCACCCGGGGCTTGCTGACGCCCACGGGCCAGGCCACCTTGGCGGTGGCGGCGCTGGTCCGGGACGACGTCGCATAGCCCCGGCGGACGCCGGAGACGGTCACGGTGATCGTCTTGCCGTGCTGGGCGGACGTGAGCGTGAACGACGACCTGGTGGCGCCCTTGATGGCGGTGCCGTTGGCCTTCCACTGGTACTTCCACGACGTCGGCGCGGGGCTCCAGGTGCCCTTGCTGCTCACCTTGAGCGTGGAGCCGACCCGGACGGTCCCGGAGACCTGGGGCGCGGAGGTCCTGGAGTAGACGCGCAGCACGCTCGCGCCGGAGCTCGTCACCGTGCGCGTGGCGTAGCCGCTGCGGCTGCCCGTGACGCTGACGGTGAGCGTCCTGCCGGCATACCTCGACGGGATCGTGTACGTGGAGCGCGTGGCGCCCGGGATGGTCCGGCCGCTGATCTTCCACTGGTAGCGGTAGGTCGTCGCCCCGGGCTTCCACGTCCCGCGCGACACGGAGACGGTGCTGCCCACCTTGACGGTGCCCTTGATGGTCGGCCTCGGCGCCGACAGCACCCCCGGCGCGACCTTCGTGCCGGCGCTCGTCCTCGTCACGGTGGTGTACCCGGACTTCGTGCCGGTCACCCTGACGGTCAGGGTCCTGCCCTTCAGCGACGACGACGGCGTGTACGTCGACGCCGTCGCGCCCGAGATCTTCGTGCCGGACGCGTACCACTGGTAGCTCAGCGTGGTCTTCGAGGTCCAGGTGCCCGGCTTGGCCGTGACCTTCGAGCCCACCCGGACGGTGCCGCTGATCGTCGGGGTCCCCGTGGACAGGCCGGCCGCGACGACGGCGGCCGTCCGCTCCGACGTCAGCGTCCGGGACGCGTAGCCGTCCGCGGCGCCCGACACCGTGACCGCGATCGTCCTGCCCAGGTCGGCGGCGGTCAGGGTGTAGGTCGGCGTCGTGGCCCCGCTGACGGGGTCGTGCCCACGCCACCACTGGTACGTGAGGGTGGCCGCCGGCTCCCAGGCCCCGGCGTCCGCCGTGAGGGTCTGCCCGAACGCCGCCGTCCCGCTGATCGTCGGGGCCTGGGCCACGAGCTCGCCCTCGGCCACCGCGCCGTCTGCCGCGACCACGACCGAGGCCGACGCCGCGCCGTCGACGGCGCCCTCGGGGGCGGTGCCGGTCACCTCGACGCTGACCGGGTCGCCGGCCGTCGCCGGCGCGAGCGTCAGCGTGGGCTCCGCGCCCTGTGCGACCAGGTCGTCACCGGCGAACCAGCGGTAGGTGAACGCGAGCTCGACGCCGGCCGGCGCCCACAGGTCCGGCCGCGGGTCGATCGCGACGTCCTCGCCGACCTGCAGCGTGCCGTCGACGACGAGCTGGTCCGCCGCCGGGGCGACGACGTCCGTCAGGGCCGCCGCCGGTGCGTCGGTGGCCTCCGTCGCGACGACGGCCGCCGAGGCCTGCGGTGCGACCAGGAGCGGCGCGACGATCAGCGACAGGGCCGTGACGAGCGCCGACGCGCGACCGCGACGTCGACGCGGCGCCGGGTGGAGAGGTTCCACGGATCCTCCGAGGATCGGCGGCCGAGGCAACGGCCGCGAGACGAAGCACGGCCGTCGTGGCCACGACCGCTCGGGGCCGGTCGCCTCGTCGCGCGGGCGCGGTCCGGCGGTGCTGCACGCCAGTATGGGGACCCGCGGGGGCGCCGATCGCGTATCGGCCCAGGTCAGCGCATTTTTCACCCGGCCCCACCGGGTGAATCCCCGGGCGACGGCCGAGGGGGGGGTCGGCAAGAGGGGCGGGCGACCCCCAGGCGATTTGGGGTTTTTTTGTG
>NZ_JBHVSQ010000002.1:56079-168477 GCF_042885055.1 Isoptericola sp. NPDC058082
GTGTAATCCCGGGTCAGGGCGTTTTTCCCCGGGCCCAACGGGGGGAGTCCCGGGGGGACGGCGGAGGGGGGCCCGCAGCAGGCTGCGGGCCGCCCTCGGCTCCCTTCGTGTTCCGTCGTGATCCGTCGTGATCGATCAGCCGAGCGTCACCGCGTCGAGCGCGTCGACCATCCCGTCGCCGAAGAACGAGTTCTCCTGCGGCGTCCCGACGCACGCCGGCCCGACGGCCGTCGTCCCGCAGGGACGGTCGTCCGCCTGGTCGCGCACGGCCTGCTCGAGCTGGGCCGGCGTCCAGCCCGGGTGCGCCGACTTCATGAGCGCGAGCACGCCCGCGACGTGCGGCGACGCCATGGACGTGCCGCTCTTGGTGTCCCACGTGCCGTTCAGCTCGGTCGAGACGATGGCGCTGCCCGGCGCCGCGACGTCGATCTTGCCGAGGCCGCGGTTGGAGAAGGAGCTCAGCGCCCCCGTGCTGGTCACCGACGAGACCGTCACGACGCCGTCCGCCTCGGTGGGGATGTCCTCGCAGCCTGAGTTGATGGTGCGGGCCACGGGGGTGGAGTCGTTGGGGCTCGCGGTGTCGCGGGTGTTGTTCGCCAGGTCGGTGGACGAGTTGCCGGCCGCCGCGGCGTGCACGGCGCCCCGGTCGGTGGAGAAGTCGATCGCGCGGCGCACGGCCTCCTTCGCCGCCGCCTGGTCGGGCTGGTCGTCGCACCAGAACTCGAACGGGTCGATGTAGTAGGAGTTGTTGGTGACGTCCACGCCGTGCAGGCCCGCCCAGACGAAGCCGCAGACGGCGTACTCGGGGTAGATGAAGCCGTCGTCGTTGACGACCTTCACCGACGCCATCTTCACGCCCGGCGCGACGCCCACGATCCCCAGCCCGTTGTCGGCCGCCGCGATCGTCCCGGCCACGTGCGTGCCGTGGTCGGACGTCGTGGGCAGCCAGCCGGTGGCCGACGTGTCCGGGCGTCCCGCCGCCGTGCAGTTCACCGACGCCGCCGTGTCGACCTGCGTCGCGAGGTCGGGGTGCGTGACGTCGATGCCGGAGTCGAGGACACCCACCAGCACGTCCGGCGAGCCCGGGTTGATCTCGATCGCCTGGTCGGCCTTGATCATCGCCATGTCCCACTGGGTGGCCTCGCCCGGGTCCGGGACCGCCGTCGTGCCGGTGCCGTCCTCCGCGCCCGCGCCGGGCTTCTTGGTGACCTTCGACTTCCAGGGCCCGCCCTTGGCCCCCGGCACCTCGCCGGCGACGGCGGGCGTGCCCTCGCTCACCGGGACGGTGCGGGTGACCCCGACGGACTCGACGGCGTGCCCGCGCGCGAGACGGACGACGTCGGCGCGGAAGCCCGCTCGCGCCGCGTGCGCGACCACGACGCCGATCTCCGGCCACGACTGGACGACGACGCCGCCCGCCGCCTCGACGGCCCGCTCCGCGAGACGCGTCTGGCCGGGGTTCGCGTGCTTGGCGTTGACGACGTAGGAGAAGGTCTGGCCGTCGGGGGTGGCCACCGGGACCGGGGTGGACGGCGGTTCGGCCGCGGTGCCGGCGGCGACGGCGGCGCTGCCGGCGCCCGCGATCAGGAGGGCCGTGGCGGCGCCGACGGCGACCAGACGCGCGCGATGGGTGGTGCGCAGGCTCATGGTGTCCCCTTCGAGAGGTGCGGTCGCCTCGTTGCGACCGTCACCAGGTGACGTTAGAGCGCCCGGGCCCGTGGAGCCCGCCGAACGTGCTCCGGGTCGGCGTCGCGGGAGTTTCCTGACCTCCGGGTAACGCCCGGATGAACACTTTCCGATCATCAGGAGACAACGTTCAATTCGGGCCTTTGACGGCCTCCGGTGGCCCTAATCTCGAATCTCGTGACCAGCCCGGCACGCGCCTGGTGGTCATGCTCCCGCCGTGGACGTTCACGGCACCGCTGTCGTTCTTCTTGAGGAGGTCGTCGCATGACGGACGTTGTCGTGGTGGGCTCGGGGTTCTTCGGCCTGACCGTCGCCGAGAGGCTCGCCGAGCAGTACGGCGCGAACGTTCTCGTCATCGACAGGCGCCACCACGTCGGGGGCAACGCGTACAGCGCGCCGGAGCCCGAGACCGGTATCGAGGTCCACCAGTACGGCGCGCACCTTTTCCACACCTCGAACGAACGGGTGTGGGAGTACGTGAACCGCTTTACGGCGTTCACCAGCTACGTGCACCGCGTGTACACCACGCACCGGGGCGAGGTGTTCCCGATGCCGATCAACCTGGGCACGATCAACCAGTTCTTCCGGTCGGCGCACGGCCCGGACGCGGCCCGGGAGCTCATCGCCGAGCAGGCGGGCGAGCTCTCCGGCAAGGACCCCGAGAACCTCGACGAGCAGGGCGTGTCGCTCATCGGCCGGCCCCTCTACGAGGCGTTCATCCGCGACTACACGGCCAAGCAGTGGCAGACCGACCCCACGGACCTCCCCGCGTCGATCATCAAGCGGCTCCCCGTGCGCTACACGTACGACAACCGCTACTTCAACGACACGTACGAGGGACTGCCGGTGGACGGCTACACCGCCTGGCTCGAGCGGCTGGCCGACCACCCGCGCATCGAGGTCCGGCTCGAGACCGACTTCTTCGACGAGGAGCAGCCGGTCAACAGGACCGCGACCGTCGGACAGCTGCCCGTCGTCTACACCGGCCCCGTCGACCGCTACTTCGAGTTCTCCGAGGGCGAGCTGTCGTGGCGCACCCTGGACTTCGAGCAGGAGGTGCTGCCCGTCGGCGACTTCCAGGGCGCCCCGGTCATGAACTACGCCGACCTGGACGTGCCGTACACGCGCATCCTCGAGTTCCGCCATTTCCACCCCGAACGCGACTATCAGCGCGAGAAGACCGTGATCGTGCGGGAATACTCCCGCTTCGCCGAACGCGGGGACGAGCCGTACTACCCGGTCAACACCTGGGCCGACCGCGATCGGCTGCAGTTGTACCGCAAGCTCATGGAAGGCGAGAAGGACGTGTTCTTCGGCGGTCGGCTGGGTACTTACCAATATCTCGACATGCACATGGCGATCGGTTCCGCCCTCTCCATGGTCGACAACAAGCTCGGCGCGGTGTTCGGGGGTGCGGCATGACTCTCGTGGAAGAGCTCGAGGCGGCCGCGGAGGCCGCGGTGTCACGCCGCGTCGTGCACCAGGTGGTGCTGCCGCCGGACGCCGATCCGGACACGCTCCCGCTGTACGTGGACTTCACGATGGCGCGTGCGGCCGAGGAGGCGCACCCGGACGTCGCCCCCGCCGAGGCAGGAGCCGAGGTCCTGGGTCGCCGGTCGCTGCGTCTCGACCACGGCCGTGAGGCGTCGTTCGGCACGTACTTCGGCGCGTTCCCCGCCGGGTACTGGCGGCGCTGGACCGACGTCGCCGAGGTGCGGCTCAGCATCCGGCTCTCGGGCGCCGCGAGCGTCGCGGTGTACAAGTCGAACGCGCGGGGGAACCCGCAGCGGGTGCGACTGATCCACAGCGTGGACGGCGTCGTCGACGTCGACCTGACGCTCGCGTCCTTCGGCGACGGCGGCTGGTACTGGTTCGACCTGTACGCCTCCGACGGCGCCGTGACCCTCGAGTCCGCGGAATGGAGCGTCGACGGGGCGCACGCGCGCAAGCACGGCACGGCCTCCATCGCGATCACCACGTTCAACCGCCCCGACTACTGCGTCGCGCAGCTGCACGCGCTCGGCGCGGACGACGTCCTCAAGGACGTGGTCGACCGGATCTACGTGGTCGACCAGGGGACGAGGCTCGTCCAGGACCAGCCCGACTTCGCCGAGGCCGCGGCCCGGCTCGGCGGACGCCTGTCGCTCGTGCGGCAGGGCAATCTGGGGGGCTCGGGCGGGTTCTCGCGCGGCATGGCGGAGACGCTGCAGGCCGGCGAGTCCGACTACGTGCTGCTGCTCGACGACGACGTCGTCTCGGAGCCCGAGGGCATCGCCCGCGCGGTCGCCTTCGGCGACTTCGCCCGGACGCCCACGATCGTCGGCGGTCACATGTTCTCGATGTACGAGAAGTCGTGCCTGCACACCTTCGGCGAGCGGGTCAACCGCTACACGTTCTGGTGGGGCAAGATCGAGAACACCTTCGACCGTCACGACTTCTCGCTGCACCCCCTGCGCACGACGCCGTGGCTGCACCAGCGTGTGGACGTCGACTACAACGGCTGGTGGATGTCGCTGATCCCGGTCGAGGCCCTGCGCACGGTGGGCCTGTCGCTGCCCGTGTTCATCAAGTGGGACGACGCCGAGTACAGCCTGCGCGCCACCGACAAGGGCATCCCGACGGTCTCCCTGCCCGGGGCGGCGGTCTGGCACGTGCCGTGGGTCGACAAGGACGACGCGATCGACTGGCAGGCCTACTACCACCAGCGCAACCGGTGGCTCGCGGCCATGCTGCACTCGCCGTACCGCGGCGGTGGCGAGCTGCCGCGGGCGAGCTTCGTCGGCGACGTCAAGCACCTGCTGCAGCTGCAGTACTCGGCCGTCGAGCTGCGCCTGCGGGCCCTGGAGGACCTGCTCCGCGGTCCCGAGCACCTGCACGCGACGATCGGCTCCACGCTGCCCGAGGTGCGGGCGCTGCGGGCGCAGTTCCCCGATGCCGTGGTGGAGAAGGACCCGGGCGCCTTCCCGCTCACCAGGCGCCACCGCCCCTCCCGCAGGGGCAGGGTGCCGTCGGCTCCCGCGGGGAGGCCGGTCGCGGTCGCCTCGGCTCTGACCGGCATGGCCAAGCAGCTGCGCTCGGTGCGCCCGGAGGCGCTCGACGTGCCCGAGGAGAGGGTCTCGACCTCCGCCGCCCGGTGGTGGCGCCTGTCGCACCTCGACTCCGCGGTCGTCACGTCGGCCGACGGCACCGGCGCCTCGATGTACGTCCGTGACCCGAAGAAGTTCCGCGCCTACCTGGTCCGCAGCCTGCGGCTGCACCGGCAGCTGCGCGGCCAGTGGGCGCCGCTGAGCCGGCGGTACCGGCAGGCCATGCCGTCGTTCACCTCGGTCGACGAGTGGCGCGCGACGTTCGACACCCACGGTGTCGACGAGAACGAGTGAAGACACGATGCCGGCACCACGCGGGCGTCACGAGCAGGCAGGGACACAGCGCATGACGGATCCGGCGAAGACGTACGACGTCGCCATCCTCGGATGGTGGTACGGCAAGAACTACGGTTCGATCCTGACCTACTACGGGCTGAACCGTGCCGTCGAGAATCTCGGCCGCTCGGTCCTCATGGTCCACGAGCCGCTCGGCTACAACGGCTACCGGGTGCACTGGCCCACGGACATCGTCTCCATGGAGTTCGCCCGGCGCGTCGGCTACGAGCACACCGACCAGGAGCACTACTCCGCGCTGCCGCGCCTGAACGACGTCGCCCGCACCTTCGTCGTCGGCAGCGACCAGCTGTGGAACCCGCTGATCGGGCGGGTGAACGACGACCTCTTCCTGGACTTCGTCGCGCCGGAGAACCACCGGGTGGCGTACGGCACGTCGTTCGGCAACCGCGGGACCGACAAGTTCAAGGTGCCGTTCGTCGCGAAGCACGCCGCGAACCTGCAGCAGTTCACCGCGATCTCGGTGCGCGAGGAGTACGCGATCGACACCGCGCGGGACGTCTTCGGCGCGAAGGCGGCGCTCGTCGTCGACCCCGTGTTCCTGCTGCCGAAGGAGCACTACGACGGCCTCGCCGACAGGGCGACGGTGGCTCCCGAGGGCGAGTACCTCGCGGTCTTCTACCTCGACCCCCACCCGGAGAAGGTGTCCGTCGCCCGGGCGATCGCCGACAAGCTGGGCTTCGACAAGATCCTGGTGATCCCCAACCCCGACGAGGGGCGCGAGAAGGTGACGTCCCTGTTCGCGGACGAGCCGCGGGTCGAGGTCCTGGCCGAGGACGCCCCGGAGAACTTCCTGCGCGCCTACCGCGACGCCGGCTATGTCGTCACCGACAGCTACCACGGCTCGGCCTTCGCGGCGATCTTCGAGAAGCCCTTCTCGTCGATCTACAACACCAAGCGGGGCGCCGACCGGTTCAAGAACCTCATGGCGGCGATGGGATTCGACGACCAGCGTCGCGTCCTGGAGACCGACACCGCCGCGACGATCGCCGAGAACGAGTACGTCACCCGGGAGATCGACTTCACGAAGGCCCGCGAGTACATCGGGTCCGGCCGGGCCTCGTCGCTGGACTGGCTGAGCACCGCGCTGGACCCCGAGACCGGGGGCTCCGCCGCGATCCGCCCGTTCCAGCGGTTCGCCCTCGACAAGCCCGCGTTCGCGGCCAACAGCAAGGCCTGGCGCGTCTCGCACCGGGCGCGCGGCACTCGGCTGAAGGTCGCGCGGGACGGCGCGGCGGTCGGCCATCATGCCTGGACCGCCCTGCCGGAGCCGCTGACGCCGGGATCGGCGTACCAGCTGACGATCGACTGGACCCCTCGGACCGACGCGCCGGCCGTCAACCTCCACCTCCGCAACCCCGAGACGGGCCAGTTCCGCGCCGTCGGCAAGGTGAACGTCGAGCAGGGCTCGGGCACGGCGCGCCGAGACGCGGTCACGTTCACCGTCTCCGACCCGGGCTTCTCCGAGATCATGCTGGGCGGGCTGCACTTCACCGGCCGCAACGCGGGCGCGGAGGTACGCGGTATCGAGGTGGTCGAGGTGCCCGCAGCGGTCGCCGCCGCGTCACGACGCACGTCCTCGGGCAGGCCGCCGGCCAAGGGGTTCGCGGGGCAGGCCAGGGCGTTGGCGCTGGCGGACTACGAACGCCAGGTGCGTTCGTACGATCGCGCCCGTTCGGCCGACAGGATCTCCGGCGCCCGGGCGCGGATGATCTTCCACGCGCACGCGATCGAGAAGGGTCTGAGCCGGAGCAACTTCCGCGCGGGCTTCGGCAAGATCGCCGTCCCGGGGCTCGCCAAGGAGATGAACTCCTGGCTGGCGTCCGGGTTCAGCATCGACGATCCCTACCTGCAGAGCTCCGCGGCCGTGATGAAGACCTACTTCGGGCGGCACGCGGAGCTGAAGACCGACGTCTCGGCCTTCCGCCAGCTCTTCTCCGGCGCGGCGCAGGACCTCATCGACGCGACGCGGCACCAGGAGGGCGGCGTGCTGCCCGCCGAGCAGACCCGCGAGATCCGCCTCGAGGCGGACGACCGGCGCGGCTTCCTCGACGTCGTCTACGGGCGGCGCAGCGTGCGCGAGTTCACCGACGAGCCCGTCGCCGACGGGGACGTCACCCGGGCCGTGCAGATCGCGATGCAGTCGCCCTCGGTGTGCAACCGCCAGGCCGCCCGCGTGCACCAGTTCCAGGACCCGGACGTCATCAGGTCGGTGCTGGACATCCAGGGGGGGTTCAACGGCTACGAGATGCCGCCCCGCCTGCTGCTGGTCACGGCGGACCTCGACGCCTTCCTCTTCGCCCCGGAGCGCAACCAGCCGTTCGTCGACGGCGGGCTGTTCATGATGTCGCTGCTCCTCGGCCTGACCGAGGTGGGCCTCGGCTCCTGCTCGCTCAACACCGCGATGGGGAGCGCGAAGGACGCCGCGATCCGCAAGATCATCGACGTCCCCGACAACGAGGTGTTCATCTCGTTCGTCGCGGTCGGCCACTACGACCAGCAGGTCCTGGTGCCGCGGTCGAAGCGGACCCACGTCCAGGACGTCCTCGTCCGGCACACCGACAGCTGAGCGGCCGCCCGCGTCGCGGCGCCGACCGGGCGGGGGGTGCCGGGATTGCCTCCCGTCGGCGCCTGTGGCATAACTCCGCCATGCCCTCCCCTCGTGCTGCTGTGGCCCGCGCGTTCGCCGGCCTGCCCCCGGTCGCGCGCCGCGACGCCGAGATCCGCCGCCTCTCCGGCGTGGTACGGAAGCGTGCGCGATCCCTCCGCAAGCAGCGCGAGCGCGTCGCCGACCTCCAGGCGGAGGTCGCCGGCCTGCGGGCTCAGGTCCGGCGTGAGCGCGAGAAGGCGGTGGCCCACGACACGACGTCCCGGGAGCGTCTCGCCGCGCTCAGGTCGGCGAAGCGCCGGATCTCGCGCGGCGCCGAGCCGACGTTCAGCGCGCTGCTGGCGCAGCAGCGGTCGCTGTACGGTCGGCTCCGGGACACCGGCGGCCACGCCCACCACCCGATGGCACGCACCGAGTACAAGCTGCACAACGTCGCGTTCACCCGGAGCCACGGGGTCCCGACCGCCCCGGTCTTCCAGGCGTGGGGCACCATCGACGAGATCGACCTCGGCTCCCTGCCGGACGAGTTCGTCCTGAAGGCGGACGGTGGTGCCAGCGCGCGCGGCGTCGTCCCGATCCGCCGCACGGGAGGCTCCCTCGTCAGGATCGACACCGGCGAACGGGTCTCGTGCGACGACATCAAGGACCGGCTGCGCGCCTTCGGCGACCGCATTCGCGGACCGTACTTCGCCGAAGCGCTCCTGCCGTCCTCCGGCGGGTCGCCCGTCCCCGACGACATCAAGGTCTACACGTTCTACGGGCAGCCCGCGCAGGTCCTGCTCATGCGTCCTGCCGGTCCCCGCCGTCGTGACGCCGGACGCCGCTACCTCGACCCGGTCACCGGCGCCGACCTCGGTGAGGTCCTCCCCGGGGTGACGTACCGACCGGACATCCCCGTCCCCGACAGCCTGCCGGAGATCCTCGCGGCGGCACGGCACCTCTCCCTGGCCACCG
Organism: Isoptericola sp. NPDC058082; assembly: GCF_042885055.1. Classification (NCBI taxonomy): domain Bacteria; kingdom Bacillati; phylum Actinomycetota; class Actinomycetes; order Micrococcales; family Promicromonosporaceae; genus Isoptericola; species Isoptericola sp. NPDC058082. The sequence continues at coordinate 64,768 of NZ_JBHVSQ010000002.1, forward strand.
GGGCGGACTTCGGCCGGTTCGACTTCTACGACACTCCCGACGGCATCCGCTTCGGCGAGATCACGCCGGCCCCGGGCGACCCGCAGCAGTACCACCTCGACCACGACCTCGCACTGGGGTCCGCGTGGCTCGACGCCCGCGTGCGGGTCCTCCAGGACGAGGCGGCCGGTCGGCCGCGCGGGCTCGTCTGGGGAGCGCATCCCTCCGCGTGGCTCTACCCCGCGGGCTCGGAGCCCGACGGCATGGAGAGCTGGCCGCGCACCGTCCCGGGCTGCGACCGGTGGTGCGTGCCGTCGTCGCCACGGGCGGTCGCGAGCCCGGTCTGAGGGGCTCCCCTCACGAGGAGGGCTTGGCCCGCAGGGCGGCCCGCAGGCCGTCGGTGACCTCGGGGGCGAGCGTGCGCGCGAACGTCGCGGTGAGGTGCCCGTGGTCGAAGTACGCGACGACGCCGCCGACCACGGGGTGGCAGACCTCGTCGTCGCACATGAGGTCGGTGACCTCGCGGACCGTGACCAGCCCGGAGCCGTCGGCGCGCCCGGCCGCGGCGAGGGGGTCCGGCTCGAGCGCCTGCGACGGCGGCGCCCCGCAGTCGTCCCAGGAGACGGGCCCGGTGGCGAGGCAGTCGGGGACGCTGTCCGGCATCGCGGGGGTGTCCCGCAGCACGAGCACCGGGATGCCGGCGTCGGTGAACGTGGCCAGCGTCGCGGCGTAGGCGTCCTGGGCGGCGTCCGCCTGCTCGCCCTCCGGGACGTCCGCCAGGAGCTGGTTGGTCCGCGCCGACATGACCACCAGGTCGTAGCCGCCCGAGACGACGGAGTCGACCGCCCACCGTGTCGTGTCGAGGCAGCCCTGCGCGTCCGCGGCGGCGTCGTACTCCAGGAGCTGCTCGACCGGGTAGCACGACGACTGCAGGTACGTGTCGACCTGCCAGTCCCCCGCGTCCTCCCCCGCCTCCAGGGCGGGGGCCCAGTGGCCCGCGTGCGAGTTGCCGAGCAGCGCGACCCGCACGGGGGCGTCGTCGGAGCCGTACGTGCAGCTGTGGCGGGTCGTGAACGGCGGGTCGTTCCAGCAGCCGTCGGCATAGACGGCCGGCTTGTCCTGCGCGGCCGCCTCCGGCGGCGTGAGCAGGCCCCGGACGTCGCAGGACGGGTCGCGCACGGCGCCCGCCCCCGCGCACGCACCGGCGTCCGCGACCCGCGCCGGGGCGGAGGCGACCGCCTCACGGGTGCGCTCGTCGGCGGCCGACGCCGCCGAGACGCCCCAGACCGCGGAGACGCCGACGCACACCGCGAGCAGCCCGAACGTCGCGGCGCGCCGACGGACCAGCACCTGCTGGCGGCGCAGCGGGTCCTCGACCCACCGCTTGGTCAGGGCGGCCAGCACGAGCGACGCCACGACGACGGCCACCAGCTCGACGCCGCCCAGCGCGCGGCCGAGCGCGTAGGGCACGACGACGATCAGCGGCCAGTGCCACAGGTACACGCTGTACGAGACGTCGCCCAGCCACTGCACCGGACGCAGCGCGAGCAGGCCGCCGGGCCCGCCGCGGGCGCCGTCGGCCGCCGCCGCGATCACGAGGGCCGTGCCCACCGTCGGCAGGGCGGCCGCGACGCCGGGGAACGGCGTCGTCCCGTCGAAGAGGACCACCGCCGCCACGACGGCGGCCAGCCCCGTCCACGCGGTCGCCGCCCGGACCGGTGCCGACCACCGCCACGGCCGCACGGTCACCGCCGCCGCGACGAGCCCGCCCAGCGCGAGCTCCCACAGCCGGGTCGTCGTGACGAAGTACGCCGCGGCCGGGTCGGTCGCCGTCAGGTGCACCGACCAGGCGAGCGACACGACGACGACCAGCCCGACGACCGCCGTCGGCAGCCACGCCGCGAGCCCCCTGCCGCGCCGGCGCAGGCGTACCGCGAGCCACGCCGTCAGCCCCACCAGGACCGGCCACAGCACGTAGAACTGCTCCTCCACGGACAGCGACCAGTAGTGCTGCACCGGGGACGCCAGCTCCTCGGCGGCCAGGTAGTCCGTCGCCGACCGCGCCAGCGCCCAGTTCTCCACGTACAGCGCCGCGGCCGCGACCTCCCGCGCCACGCGGGCGTGCACCGTCGAGGGCAGCCACAGCAGCGTCGCGGCCAGCGTGGTCACCAGCACCACGGTCGCCGCGGGGATGAGGCGGCGCACCCGCCGCGCCCAGAACTCCAGCAGGTCACCCACCCCGCGCACCGGGCGGCGCAGCAGGTGCGACGTGATGAGGAAGCCCGAGATGACGAAGAAGACGTCCACCCCCACGTAGCCGCCCGTCACCGTGCCCGGCAGCAGGTGGTAGACCAGCACCGCGCTCACCGCCAGCGCGCGCAGCCCCTGCACGTCGGTGCGGACCTCGGTGCGCGTCGACGTGCCCGCCGTCGAGCCGGCGGGAACGGGCGGGGACAGGGTGGTCACGCAGCGCTCCAGGGTCGGGTCGGTCCCGACGTGGCAGCTCGAGACGTGGCGGCTCGACGGGCCGGCGCACGGTCTCGCGGGGACCGCCTCGGAGGATAGCCCGACGACCGGTGACAGGCGCGGTCGGGCCCGTCCGCGGGCGCGGCGGGGCCGGGCCTTCACGACACGTCCCGGACGTCTCCACGCCACGTCCCGTCCATGGTCTCGCCGACCACGAGCAGTTCGTCCGCTTGGCGATGTTTCCGGGCGGACCGGGCCGGACGGGTGGTACACGGCGCCCCCTCGAAGGCGGGTATCCTCTCCTTCGACCTTCAGCCGTTCAGACGGCGTTCACCGGAGCTCCGCTCTGCGGTCCCCCGGCTGACCCACACATCGCCGTGGCCTGGTCCCGTTCGAGGATGCTTCCTCCCGGGCTCGACCACAGATCGAAAGGACCTGGGCCCCATGCCTCTCGACCTTGCCGTGATCGGCCTTGGTTATGTCGGACTGCCGTTGGCGCGTGAGGCCGTGCGCGCCGGCCTGCAGGTGCGTGGTTTCGATGTGACGACGCCGGTCGTGGATGCCCTCAACGAGGGTCGTTCCCACGTGGACGACATCTCGGACGCGGACGTGGCCTCGATGGTCGAGGCGGGTTTCCGTGCGACTGCCGACGTGGAGGACATCCGTGGTGCGGCCGCCGTGGTGATCTGCGTGCCGACGCCGCTGGGCCAGGACGGTGGGCCCGACCTGGGTGCGGTGATCGCGGCGACCCGCACGGTGGCCGGTGTGCTCGAGCCGGGCATGGTCGTGGTGCTGGAGTCGACGACGTACCCGGGCACCACCGAGGAGGTCCTCAAGCCGATCCTCGAGGAGGGTGGCCTGCGGTGCGGTGAGGACTTCCACCTGGCGTTCTCGCCCGAGCGGATCGACCCGGGCAACCCGACGTACGGGATGAAGAACACGCCGAAGGTCGTGGGCGGGCTCACCCCGGAGGCGACCGAGCGTGCTGCGGCGCTGTACTCGCGGTTCGTGGACACGGTCGTGGTCGCCAAGGGCGCGCGCGAGGCCGAGACGGCGAAGCTGCTGGAGAACACCTACCGGCACATCAACATCGCGCTGGTGAACGAGATGGCGCGGTTCTGCCACGAGCTGGGCATCGACCTGTGGGACGTGATCCGGCTGGCCAAGACCAAGCCGTTCGGGTTCCAGGCGTTCTACCCGGGTCCCGGGGTGGGCGGGCACTGCATCCCGATCGACCCGAACTACCTGAGCCACAACGTGCGCTCGCGTCTGGGCTACCCGTTCCGGTTCGTCGAGCTGGCGCAGGAGATCAACGCGACCATGCCGTCCTACGTGGTGCGGCGTGCGCAGGACATCCTCAACGAGGACGCGAAGGCGATGCGTGGCTCGCGGGTGCTGGTGCTGGGCGTGACGTACAAGCCGGACATCGCCGACCAGCGTGAGTCGCCCGCGGTCGCGGTCGCCCGGGCGCTGGTGGCCCAGGGCGCGGAGCTGGTGTTCCACGACCCGCACGTGGCCCGGTGGCACGTCAACGGTGAGGTCCTGGACCGGGTCGAGGACCTCGACACGGCGATCCTCGAGGCCGACCTGGTCATCCTGGTGCAGAACCACAGCGCCTACGATGTCGATGTACTGGCAGAGAAGTCGGTGCGCTTCTTCGACACGAAGGGCGCGACGACGCACCCCGACGCCATCCGGCTCTGACCGGCGAGGGCCGGTCCGGACCGGCGCCGCACACCTGACGTCGAAGGAGCTCCATGCGCCCCCGAAGCCTCGCGGCCCTCTCGGCGATCGCCGTGGCAGCCGTGGTGGGCGTCGTCGCCGCCCTCCTGGGCAGCCTCGACGTCGCCCTGGCGGTCCTCGTCGTGCTGGCCGGCGGGGTCGCGGTGCTCGGTGTGCTGACCTACCGACGGGCCGGCGCGGCGGCCGCTCGCGCGCACGCCGCCGACCGCCTGCTTCGGGGGCTCCGCGACGACCTGGCGCGCCAGCACCAGGCCACGTCGACGGCGACCGAGCAGATCCGTCGGCAGGTCGCCCGCACCGACAGGTCGGTCGCGCGGTGGCAGTCCGACCTCGAGGCGACGGTGCACGCCGGTGTCGCGCCACCGCTGGACAAGGTCTCGGCCAGGCTCGACGGCCTGGACTCCGACCTCCGGCACCTGCGGAGACGCGTCGAGACCGTCCGGAACCTCGTCAACGCCGCGCGGCCCGGGCCCCTGCTCACCCAGATGCAGGCGCTCGGGCAGCTCCGGGCCAAGTTCGACGTCTCCGGTCCCCTGCCGGACGTCGGGGGGTGGGCCCTCGATCCCACCGCGCTCCTCTGGCTCGTCGACGAGATCGAGCGTCGGCGTCCGGAGCACGTCGTCGAGTGCGGGAGCGGCACCTCCACCTTCTGGATCGCCATGGCCCTGCGCCAGAACGGCCGAGGGCGGGTCACCGCGCTCGACCACCTGGACGAGTTCGCCGGGCGGACCCGATCCACCCTGGAGCGGCACGGCCTGTCCGAGGTGGCCGAGGTCCGTCATACACCGCTGGTCACGACGCCGACCCCTCGCGGCGAGTTCCCGTGGTACGACGTCGAACCCGCGACCCTCGGGCCGATCGACCTGCTCGTCGTCGACGGGCCGCCCGAGGCGACCGGTCCGCTCGCCCGGTACCCCGCGCTCCCCGTCCTGCACGGGGCGCTGCTCCCCGACTCTCACGTCCTGGTCGACGACGTGCACCGCGAGGACGAGAGGCAGGCGATCGAGCACTGGCTCGACGAGCTGCCGCGCCTCCGCCGCGCCGGCTACAAGAACGATGTCTCCGAGGTGCTGACCTATGAGTAACCTCGACTGCCCGCCCGTCCCCTGCACGAAAGCCTCCGTATGACCGTCGACTCGCGCGCCGTCCCGGACGTCGCGGCCTCCGCCGCGACCTCCGCTGCTCCGCGCGCCACGCGCTTCCGCCCCGACGTGGAAGGACTCCGCGCGATCGCGATCGGCAGCGTGCTGCTCTATCACGCCGGGATCGTCTTCATCCCCGGCGGCTTCATCGGCGTGGACGTCTTCTTCGTCATCTCCGGGTTCCTCATCACCGGCCAGCTCGTGCGCGAGCTGGAGCGGAGCGGGCGCGTGTCCATGATCCGCTTCTACGCCCGTCGAGCACGACGCCTCCTGCCGGCCGCCGCGCTCGTCCTGGCCGTCACCGCCGCCCTGGTGTTCTTCGTGGGCAGCATCGTCGACCGTCGGGTCTTCGGCGGCGACATCGTCGCCGCGGCCGCCTACGTGGAGAACTGGCGCCTCGCCGGTCGCGCCGTCGACTACCTGGCGGAGGGTGTCAGCGTCTCGCCGGTGCAGCACTTCTGGTCGCTGTCCGTCGAGGAGCAGTTCTACATCGTCTGGCCGCTGCTGCTCGTCGTCGTCGCCTTCCTGGCGCGACGGTTCCACTGGCCCGCGCGGATCGTGATGGCCGCCGGCCTGTGCCTGATCGTGGTCCCGTCGTTCGTCTGGTCGATCGTGATGTCCACCGCGAGCCCGGCGAACGCGTTCTTCGTGACCACGACCCGACTGTGGGAGCTCGGGATCGGCGGCCTCGTGGCCGTCGGCGTCGCGATCTGGCCCCGCGTGCCGCGCGTGGTCGCGCTGATCCTCGGCTGGGGCGGCATCGCCGCCATCCTCGCCGGTGCGCTGCTCCTCGACGAGACCGCCGTCTGGCCGGGCTCCCTGGCCCTCGTCCCGGTCCTCGGCACCGCGGCCGTGATCATCGCGGGGGCGAGCAGCTCGGCCCCCGGGTTCCTCGGCAACAAGCTCATGGTGTGGCTCGGCGGGCTCTCGTACTCGCTGTACCTGTGGCACTGGCCGCTGCTCATCGCCGCGACCTGGGTGTGGGGCGAGCTCGGCCAGAAGCGCGGGCTGCTCATCGTGGTGCTCGCCGTCATCCCCGCGTGGCTGTCGTACAAGCTCGTCGAGAACCCCATGCGGCGGATCGCCCAGGAGCGCTGGTCCCCCCGGATGACGCTCTCCGTGGGTCTCAACCTCACCGCCCTCACCGTGATCGCCGGGCTCCTCCTCACGAGCAGCACCCCCTCGAGCGCCCCCGCGAACGCCAGCGTCGAGGGCAAGGGCGCGCAGAGCCTCGAGATGAAGGACGGCGAGGCCACGGGGATCCCCAACCCCGACTCGGTCGAGAGCTTCACCCCGCTCCCCCAGGACGCCGCGGCCGACAAGCCGGACGCGTACGACCGCGGCTGCCAGGTGGACCAGAAGGTGGCGGTGCCGAAGCCCTGCGCCTACGGCGACCGGGAGGGCGACACGCACCTCATGCTCCTCGGCGACTCCAAGGCCCTCCAGTGGATCGACGCGCTCGACCCGATCGCCAAGGACCACGGGTGGAAGCTCGACGTCGCCACCAAGAGCGCCTGCGGCTTCTCGAGCGCGCAGATCAACGACGGGCAGGGCGACCCCTACGTGAGCTGCACGCAGTACAACGAGGCGCTGCTCCAGATGGTGCTCGACGAGAAGCCCGACGCCATCATGGTCTCGCAGACCACGAGCTACTCCTACGACAGCTCGGGCGAGCGGACGCAGGAGGCGATGGTCGACTCGCTCGAGTCCACCTGGAAGACGATCGAGGACGCCGGGATCGACGTGATCGCCATCGCGGACAACCCCGATCCGGTCGACCTCCCCGCGGGCGACGGCGAGGTCTACAAGTGCGTCGCCGAGTACATGGACTCCCTGTCCAGCTGTGCCTTCTCCAAGGAGGCCGGGCTCGACAAGAGCGGCACCCCGGCGATGCTCGCGGCGGCCGACCTCCTGCCGTCGGTCGACGTCGTCAGCATGAACGACCTGGTCTGCACCGACGTCTGCCCTCCGGTGATCGGTGACGTCCTCGCCTACCGCCAGGGTTCGCACCTCTCCCGCACGTACGTGAAGTCCGCGACCCCGATCCTGGACAGCCGCCTGACCCCCGTGATCGAGGAGGCCCGCGCGTCGTGAGCGCCACGGCGTTCGTCACCCACCCCGACGTCGCGCTCGCCGCCGCGCGGCACGCCGAGGGCCTCGGCGGCACAGGTGGTCGGGTCACGTCCTTGGCGCTCGACATGCAGGCCGTCACCGCACGCGAGATCGTCGCGCGGATGATCGCCCCGGACGCCGACTACGCCACGGTCGTCGCGGCGGCCCTCGAGCCCTCGTCGTCCGACCTCCTCGACGCGAGGACCACGCGGACCGCAGAGCTGCTCTGCTCGCTCGCCCGGATGGTCGGGCACCAGCAGGGGGCCGAGGACGACGTGCCGCACGCGCTCGCGCTCTTCGCCGCCGCGCGGCGGTGCGCCCCCGTCGGCCGCTGGTCCGTCCCCGACCGCCGTGCGTTCGCCCAGCTCCTGTGGGCCCACGGCGACCGCGACCGCCTCCGGCGCGACGCCGCCCTGCTGAGGTCGCTCGAGCCCGGGACGCGAGCGTTCCTCAAGCTCGACCTCGAGGGGATGGACCACGGCGTCGGGTCGGACTCGTGGCTCGACACCCTCAACGCGTGCCTGCGGACCTACGGGGTCGCCCCCGTGGGACTGGCGCCACGGGGCGCCACCCCCTTCGACCGCCTGCAGCCCGGAACGACCCGGACCGCGGGCCCGGGCCCGCTGATCACCGTGGTGATGCCGGCCTACCGGCCCGGACCGGAGTCCGTCACGGCGGTGCGGTCCGTCGTGCAGCAGACGTGGCAGGACTGGGAGCTGCTCGTCGTCGACGACGCCTCCGGAGACGAGTTCGAGGACGTCTTCGCGCAGCTCGAGGGTCTCGACCCGCGGGTGCGGGTGCTGCGTCAACCCGTCAACAGGGGCACCTACGCGGCACGCAACCGCGCGCTGGAGGAGGCGCGCGGGGACTTCGTCACCTTCCAGGACACCGACGACTGGTCGCATCCCGAACGGCTCGAGCGGCAGGTCCGCCCCCTTCTCGAGGACCCGACCCTCGTGCGGACGCTCAGCCTCTCGCTGCGGTGCGGCGACGACCTCGTCTTCCAGCACCTGGGCAACAGCCCGGTCCACGCCAACGCGTCGTCCCACCTGTTCCGCCGGTCGGTCCTCGACACGGTCGGCCGTTTCGACTGGGTCCGCAAGAGTGCCGACACCGAGTTCGACCGGCGGCTGGAGGCCGTGTTCCCCGGCCGCCGGCTGGAGCTGCGCGAGCCGCTGGCCGTCGTGCGCCTCCAGGCGGACTCGCTCTCCCGCAACGACGTCCGGCCCGGCTGGATGCATCCGTCCCGCATGGAGTACCGCGCCGCGATGATCCACTGGCACCGGCAGATCGAGGCCGGTGCCAGCCCTCGGATCCCCGCTGACGTGACGCAGCGCCCGTTGACCGCCCCTCGACCGTTCCTGCGCGACATCGGGCTCCCCGTGCAGCCGATCGACGTCGCCTTCGTCGCCGACTGGACGATGGACGGCGCCACCCAGCGGTCCGCGGTCGCCGAGATGGAGGCGCTCGCGCGCACCGGGCTGCGTGTCGGTCTCCTCCACGTGCGCAGCGCGTTCAGCGACGCGCCGCGCCGAGCCCCGCTGTCCCTGACCGTGCGCGGTGCGCTCGCCGACCGCACGCTCACGTTCGCGTCGCTCGAGGAGTCCGACCACATCCCCACGATCGTCGTGCGTCAGCCCGACGTGCTCGAGTTCCCCACGTCTCGCCCCGTGTCGCTGACCACGGACCGTGTCGTGATCGTCTCGGACGCGGGAGGCGGCGCCCGCGAGGGCTCCGGCGTGCGCTGGGTCGCCGAGGACTGCGACCGGAACGCCGAGGCGCTCTTCCAGGTCGCCCCGGAGTGGATCACCCTGGACGACCTCCCGCGCGTCCTCGACGTGCCGTCGGGACCCGGCAGGCAGCCCCGGCGCTTCCGGAGCGACCGGCCCGTCGTCGGCTGGGTCTTCGGCGGCGAGGAGCCGACGACGACCGACGGGGCCGAGCGTCTGCGGCGTGTCTTCCCGGTCGACGGCTCGGTCGACGTCCGGCTCGTCGGCTGTCGCCGCGTCCTGGACGGCGCCCTCGGCGGGATCCCCACCGACTGGCTCGTCTACGAGACGGGCGAGGTCGCCGCCCGCCAGTTCCTGCACCAGCTCGACGTCGTCGTCGCCTTCCCCCGGTCGGCGACGACCGGAGCGGTGCGCACGGTGGAGGAGGCGCTGGCCGAAGGGTGCGTGGCCGTCGTCGCGCCGGAGCTCGCGCCGTTCTTCGGAGACGCCGTGCTGACCTGCGCACCGGACGAGGTGGCCGGCCTCGCCGGTCGGCTGCGGGCGGACGAGGCCGCCTTCCGCGACCGGTCACGGCGCGGATGGCAGTGGGCGCACGACCGGTTCGACGGTTCCGGGCAGCGGTTCGTCGAGGCCCTGGGCGCCACGGCCCCCTCCTCCGGCCTGACCGCCCCCTCGTAGGTCAGCGGACGCCGTCGTGCCCTCGCTCGGCGGCCTCCAGGCGGGCGGCGCCGACGTCGGCGACGATGCGCCGCGCCATCGCGTCGGCGTGCTCGGCGTGCGCGGCAGCGGCCCGGTCGCTCTTCTTCTGCCCCGCCAGGACGAGGTCGGCCTTGGCCGTCAGCCGGTCGGTGCCCTCGTCGATCCGGGTGGCCAGGGTGCGGCCGACACTGTGCACCAGCCCCGCCAGGAGGACGACGGCCACGCCGAGCGCGGCACCGCCCACCTCCGTGCTGGAGATCGCGAAACCGACGGCGGCGACCACCCCGGCGAGCGCGGTGAGAGACGTGAGGACGTTCGTCCTCGAGAGCTGGGGCACGATTGCTCCTCGAACTCGGTCGACAGGGACTTCTGCTGGTGGTGCTGAGCGGACACGGGGGCCACGCACCCGACGGGGGCGCGGCCCCTCGTGGTCATCGCGGCCGCGCGGGGATGCGTTCCTCGATCGCCGCCACGGTCCGCGCGCAGTTCCGCTGGTCCCGTACCGGGAACGCCGCGTCGATGCGCTTCTGGTAGAAGGGGTCGGGCCGGCAGTCGCGCTCGAGCAGGTCCTGCACGGCGTCGAGCGTCTCGTCGAGGGTGTGCACGACCGGGCCGAACCCGTCCCGCTCGTAGTCGAACCACGTCGGCGACGAATGCTTGCTCTCGAACTCGTCCTCGTCGAAGCGCGCGTACACGATCGGAGTCCCCAGGTACGCCACGTCGAACTGCACCGAGGAATAGTCCGTGACGAACGCGTCGCACCCTCGGATCAGGTCCTGGAACGAGACGGCGTTCGTGTCGGCGATCTCGATGCGGTCTCCCGCCACGGTCGCCCCCTCGAACCGGGACGCCATGTTGTAGTGGGGCAGGAAGGTCAGCCTGTAGTCGTACCTCTCGAGCATCTCGTGCAGACGCCGGCTCTCCAGGAGACCCGACATGAACCGCTGGTAGGTCGATCCCTCGTAGGGGACCTCGCCGTCCTGCGACCCCTTGAGCGCGGTCGTCGCGAGATAGTTCCGCCAGGTCGGCATGAAGAGGATGGTCCGGCTGGGCGGGGTCGGCGTCAGGGCGTCGTACCGAGGCATCCCGGCCTCGACGAGCTGCCGGTCGTACCCCGACGCGGCACGCAACGCCTCGGTCTCCCGTGGCGTCACCGTCAGGCAGATGTCGTAACCCGTCGTGCCACGCTTCACGGCGTAGGGGCTGAGGTGGACGCCGTGCTTGAGATACACGCGCAGCGCCCCGACCCGCCAGACGATGTGCCGCGTGTAGTCCCGTACGTCCCACCCGTCCGGCACCAGGTAGCCGATCATGTAGGCGTTGGCCAGGACGGTGGCGTGCAGCAGGAGCAGCTGATGCCGCCACGACGAGTGGGCGACGACGTGTCCGTACGGGGCCACCCGGTCGTACTGGGGGCTCGAACGATCGATGACGTAGTAGGCCCGGCGCCGAGGATCCGACTCACGGATGTGCCGGAACAGGTGGATGCCGTTGTCCTGCGCGGTGTCCTTCCGCTCGCCGATCAACCAGATCTCGCGACCGGCGAAGAACGGTCGGGTCACGAGCCTGAGCAGGCGGAGCAGCCGCATCCGACGGGCTCCGGGCCCCCTGGCGATGAATCCCGCGTCCTTCTTGAGCAGCGTGCCGGCCCACCGCAGACGCGCCCCGAGCCCCGCGCCCTCCTGGGTGGTGAGGAAGGCCGCGGTTCCGTCGCCGACCGTGTGCAGGAGGTACCTGACGGTGGTCTGCCGCGACCTTCCGGCGGTCTCGTCCGCCTCGACATGCATCCCGACCGTCCGCGCGCTGATCAGCGCGCCCACCCGCGGCCGCAGGTTGCGGCGCAGCCGCAGCTCCGGCACCTCGGTGTCGAGCTCGAGGACGAAGCGCCGGTGGCCGCTCCCCGTGCCGACGAGCGGGAGGCGGGTCCCCAGGCCCGCCCACTGGGCCTCGCCGCGGTTGCCGACGCGCGGGGTCAGCGGCACCGGGCCCGAACGGGCGACGTCGCCCGACGGGCCGGTCAGCGCGAGGCGATACCGCCACGGCGGCTCGGACATCTCCGGGACGAACGCGACGGAGAGGAATGCCAGGATCTCGATGTCCCCTCCTGCCGGGTCCACCGCCTCGAGCCACGGTGTCGCCGCGGACAGCGCGAGGCGCCCCAGGAAGTCGGCGAGCAGCGACCCCCGCTCCACGTCGTGCTCGGCGAGCATCCGGTGGACGTAGCGGGCCACGCTCAGCTTCGTCCCGTGATCCGTCCAGAGCAGGAGGGGCGTCGGGCTGGTGAGCGGGAGCTTGTCCAGCCGTTTGACCTCGTGCCACAGGTGTCGGGTCCACTCGTCGAGCCTGGCGGGCCGCAGAAGGGTCGCGATGGTGCCGTAGCGGGCGCCGGAGGCCAGCAACCAGTCGCACGCGGCGTCGTTCCGGTCCTTGCTCAGGCTCGACGCCGCCTCCACCCCGGAGACCTTGTGGCGAGCGAGCACCGCCCCGACGTCCATGCCGGGGTCGTGCACGACCGCGATCGGGGCGCGGCGGAAGCGGGGCAGCTTCCGGAGCTGGGCCAGTGCAGGCCCGAGGCTCCCTGCCCGGCCCTCGCCGACGACGAAGACGATGGCGAGGTCCGGCCGCGGCGCATCCACGTCGCTCACATGCACGTCGTTCACCAGCCGCTCACTAGGAATCGTGGTCCGGAGAAGGGGAGGTCCGGCCCTTTTCTACCAGAGCCGGAGGGCGTCGGGGCGTCCTCCGGTCCGGATCGTCTCACGACGCTCCCCCGTTCCCCGGGGCCTTCCGGTCGGACCGTCGCCGGTCCGTCCACCGCCACCACAGGACCCTGGGGCCGCCCGCCGTGCGCACGGACTCGGCCGCCCGCTCGCAGTTGTGGCGGTCGTGGTATCGAACCGACCGCTGCGCGCGGGCCCAGTGCTCCTCCGGCATCGCGAAACCGTCGGCAGCCGTCGTCTCGACCTCCTCGACCAGCCGGTCGACGTCGGTGACGATCGTCCCCGGGAGGTCCGCGTCCAGGTCGAGGAACGACCCCTGGTCCCCGAAGAACCGTGCCTGGTCGAACTGGAAGTAGAGGACCGGTCGCCGCTGCAGCGCGAAGTCGAAGGCCACGGACGAGTAGTCGGTGACGAGGCCGGCGTGCTCCCGCAGGAGCGTCTGCACGTCGACCTCCCCCTGCTGGAGCACGCGGACCCCCTCCACGTCGAACAGGTCGACGTAGTGCCGCATGTTCGGGTGGAGGATGAACGTCACGCGGAGGCCGTCGCGCATCGCCCGCGCGAGGCGCGGGTGGCCGAGGAACTCCTGCCACCGCGCGCGGTACTCGCTGTCCAGGAACCGGTCGCGGTTGCCCAGCCACTCTCGCCAGGTCGGGATGACGAGCAGGCCCTCCGGGTCCCGGTCGAGCGGTGCGAGCAGGTGGTCGAACCGCGGCAGCCCCGTCACCCGCACCTGGGCGGGCCGGTACCCGAACGCGTCGACGGCGACGCGTCGCTCCCGGTCCGAGCTGACGTGGAACCGGTCGGTGGCGAAGCCCGGGGCGAAGCGCCCGTAGTTGGCCGTCATGTTCTTCGTGCCGGAGATCCCGTGGCGCAGGAAGACGCGCACGGCCCGCACCCGGGCGACGACGGCCGGGTGCCGCGACGGCAGGAGGTACTCGGCGTGGTGCGTCCCGGCGATCCGCGAGGCCAGGAACGCCACGCGGACGTGCTCGCGCGAGCCGTGGAGCACGACGTTGCCGAGGCCGTCGAGCCTGGCACGGTCGGGCGCGTCCTCGGCGACGACGTAGTAGGCGCGTCGCCGCGGCTCGTGCTCCCGGAGCCACCGGAAGAGGTGGTAGCCGTTGTCCTGCGCCTTGTACGGCAGCTCCCCGATCAGCCAGATCCCGAGGAACGGGCGGACCAGCGGAAGGATCCAGGCGAGGCGGGTCCATCGCCGCAGGTACGCGTCGGCCTCCGGCGACGTGCGCTCGACCCGCACGGACACGTTGGACCCGCGGAAGGTCTCGTAGGGAAGCAGCTGCGTGACGACGCCCCCGACGACGGCTCGGCCTGGCCGGAGCACGACCGGCTGCGCCCTGGTCCCGATGCGGCGGGCCTGGACACGGCCCTCCGGGTCCTCGACCTCGACGCTGAGGTCCAGCGTCTCGTCCCGCGCGTCGAGACGGGTCACGAGCGCGGACACCGGCAGCGCGAGGGCCCCACGGTGGACGAACCGCCCTCGGTCACGACGGGACTCGTCGGGCATCTCCTCGAGGGGCACGTCGAAGTCGTACCGTCGTCCCGTCTCGCGGGACGCCGCCACCAGCCGGGCGGCACGGGCACCACGATCGGCGCCGCGGACCCGCAGCCGCAGGGCCACGCCGTCGGCGCCCAGGCGCAGCCCGTCCACGTCGATGAGGAACTTGCGCGCCGGGGCGCCTCCCAGGAGCACGCTGAGGTTGCCGTTCTGGGTCACCGCCAGGCGGTCGTCGGCCGCGCCGGCTCCGGACGACCGCGCGACGTCGACCCGCGTCGTCGACCGGAAGTTGCCGAGCCGGACGGGGGCGGTCGCCTCGGCGGTGCCCCGGCGCGAGGCCGCGCCAGCCGCGGTCGGCACCGGGTGCAACCACAGGTCGGCGACGTCGTCCCCGGGCACGGAGCGGCGCCGCAGCTCGTCCAGCGACAGCCGCGCCGAGAACGTCTCGAGCCCGCTCGCCGGGACCCGGACCTCGACCCCGCTGCCGCGGAAGACCGCCGACAGCTCGCCGACCTTCCAGCCGGGACGCACCGGGGTCCCCTCGACGACGACGTCACCGTCGCGGAGGCCCACCTCGAGGCGCTGCATGCCCGACCCCGCGACCGATGCCGGGCGCAGAGCACGTGCCGTTCGACGGGCCCATCGACGGAGCCCCCCTCGCCTCACCGCGGCCGCGCCGCGCGGACGACGAGCGCAGGCCTGCACGCGTCGGGGCGCGACGGCGTGTCGCACCCGCGCTCCAGTCGAGCCATCGATACTCCCCACGACTACCCGCGGACACACCGCGGCGGCCACGACAGTCTAGGTCGTCCCCGGCCCGCGTCGGGCGCCCCGGCACCGCTAGTCGCCCGAGCGCGTCACCATGCGCTTCGCCCTGGAGGCGACGCGCCTCAGCGGCGTCCGCGTCGCCTGCGCGAGGCTGTGCTCCAGGTCCCTGTTGGCGCGGACCAGCCCGGCCCGCTCCTGCTTCAGGTCCTTGATCTCGTCGCGCTCGTCCTTCGCGATCCCGTACAGGGTGGCGATCCGCTCCCCGAGGCTGCGGCGCGCGGCGATGTCGCGGAAGTCCGACGCCGACCACCGCGCCGGCTCCTGCATCACGGGGTCGAAGTCCCACCGGTCGCCGAAGCGGTCGACGTCGGCCGCGTAGATCTCCTCGAGCGC
This sequence comes from Isoptericola sp. NPDC058082, assembly GCF_042885055.1. Lineage (NCBI taxonomy): Bacteria > Bacillati > Actinomycetota > Actinomycetes > Micrococcales > Promicromonosporaceae > Isoptericola > Isoptericola sp. NPDC058082. The sequence goes on from NZ_JBHVSQ010000002.1 coordinate 80,039, forward strand.
CTCGCGCACGCCGCCCTCGAACACCTCGGACGCCGCCTTGAGCGGGGTGTCGTTCTCCCGGCCGAGGGACACCTCGTGCGGGCGCCCGACCTCGTCGAGGTGGGCGCTCAGGTCACCGAGCAGCGTGGGGATCTCGCTGATGTCGTAGAGACGCGAGTACGGGATCGTGTCCTCGTGCAGCCGCGTCGACTGGGGCGCGAAGTGCGTGTCGCGGACCGGGCCGCGGGGGTCGCGCAGCACCTCGACGAACCGCGCGAAGTCGCGGACCACGTCCTCGACGGAGCCCGGCGCGTCCGGCAGCCACTCGGCCCCGGCGAACTTCCGCCCCGTGTACACGGGGTCGCCCACGAGGAACTTGGACTGCCACGCCGAGAACGCCCGCAGGCGCGGGTCGCGCACGACCGCGAAGACGAACCAGCCGTTGGCGGGGGAGATCTCCGCCCGCTCGGCCGGCTCGAGCTGCTTGAGCGACCGCACGCCGCGCCAGAGCCGACGGTGGTGGATCATCATGCGCGGCGTCGCCTCGCAGCTCAGCACGCTGGTGAACTGCTCGGGATCCTGTCCGCTGAGCTCCGCGACGAGCCACTTCAGGCTCGTGCACGCGTTCTTCGCCAGGTGCGTGAACAGGACCTTGTGCTCCGGCAGCACCCAGGTGTTGGGCGCGGTCGCGTGCTCCGCCGTCAGCGGAGCGGTCGCGGTCACGGCCATGTCGATCACCTCGTCCTCAGGCGGTGTGCGGAAGGGTCCCGACCATCCCCGCCGCCACGGTCTTGTTCGTGGCCTCGTCGACCAGGATGAACGCGCCCGTGCGCCGGTTCTGGCGATAGGGGTCGACGAACAGGGGCTGCGTGACGCGCAGCTGGATGCGGCCGATCTCGTTGAGGCGGATCTCGGTCGCGTCCTCGTCGCGGTGCAGCGTGTTGACGTCGACGCGGTACTTGACGTCCTTCACCACGGCGCGCGCCCACCGGGTGGTGTGCTTGATCGCGTACTTCTTGCCCTGCACCAGCGGCGCCGACTCGTCCATCCAGCAGATCTGGGCGTCGATGTCCTGGAGCGCCGCGGGCGAGTTGTTCGGGCGGCAGATCATGTCGCCCCGCGAGATGTCGATCTCGTCCGCCAGCCGCACCGTCACGGACATGGGTGGGAACGCCTCGTCGACCGGGCCGTCGGCGGTGTCGATCCCCTCGATCGTGGTCTCGAGCCCGGACGGCAGCACCCGGACCTTGTCGCCCTTCTTCAGCACCCCGCCGGCCACGGTGCCCGCGTACCCGCGGTAGTCGCGTGCGTCGTGCGACTGCGGCCGGATGACGTACTGCACCGGGAACCGCACGTCCTGCAGGTTGCGGTCGCTCGCCACGTGCAGGGACTCCAGGTGGCTGAGCAGCGGGCGCCCGTCGAACCAGGGCATGTTCTCGCTGCGGTTCACCACGTTGTCGCCGACGAGCGCCGAGATCGGGATGAACGTGAGGTCCGGCACGCGCAGGCGCGAGGCGAAGTCCGTGAAGTCGCGGCGGATGCTCTCGAAGGCCTCCTCGGCGTAGTCCACGAGGTCCATCTTGTTCACGCAGACCACGATGTGCGGCACGCCCAGGAGCGTCGCGAGGAACGTGTGCCTCCGGCTCTGCTCGATGACGCCCTTGCGCGCGTCCACGAGGATGAGCGCGACGTCCGCCGTCGACGCCCCGGTGACCATGTTCCGCGTGTACTGGATGTGGCCAGGGGTGTCCGCGATGATGAACTTGCGCCGGGGCGTGGCGAAGTAGCGGTACGCGACGTCGATCGTGATGCCCTGCTCCCGCTCGGCCCGCAGGCCGTCGGTGAGCAGCGCCAGGTCGGTGTAGTCGTTGCCGCGGTCCTTGCTGACCTGCTCCACCGACTCGAGCTGGTCCTCGAAGATCGTCTTGGAGTCGAACAGCAGGCGGCCGATGAGGGTGCTCTTGCCGTCGTCGACGGAGCCCGCGGTCGCGAAGCGCAGCAGGTCGGCCGAGGTGTCGATCGCCGGGGAGGCGGTCTCGGTCAAGGTCTCGGTGCTCATGGCTTAGAAATAGCCCTCTCGCTTGCGGTCCTCCATCGCGGCCTCGCTCACCTTGTCGTCGCCACGGGTGGCGCCACGCTCGGTGAGGCGCACGGCGGCGACCTCCTCGACGATCTCGGCACGGGTCGCCGCCGTCGACGCGACGGCGGCGGTGAGGTTCGCGTCCCCCACCGTGCGGTAGCGGACGGACCGCAACTCGGCGGTCTCGCCGTCCTTGAGCGGCGTGAACTCGTTGACCGCGAACAGCATGCCGCCCCGGTCCACGACCTCGCGCTCCGCCGCGAAGTACAGGTCGGGGAGATCGATGTCCTCGGCCTCGATATAGGCCCAGATGTCCAGCTCGGTCCAGTTGGACAGCGGGAACACGCGGATCGACTCGCCCTGGTGGACGCGCCCGTTGTAGAGGTCCCAGACCTCGGGGCGCTGGTTCTTGGGGTCCCACTGGCCGAAGTCGTCGCGGAAGGAGAACACGCGCTCCTTGGCGCGCGCCTTCTCCTCGTCCCGGCGTCCGCCGCCGAAGAGCGCGTCGAAGCCGTTCTTCTCGGCGGCCTCCAGCAGCACGGGGGTCTGGATGCGGTTGCGGGAGCCGTTCGGCTCCTCCTGCACCAGCCCGCGCTCGATGGCCTCCGGCACGGAGGCGACGACGAGCTGGACGCCGAGCCGCTCGACCCAGCGGTCGCGCGTGTCCAGCACCGACGGGAAGTTCAGGCCCGTGTCCACGTGCATGATCGGGAACGGGATCCGCGCCGGCGCGAAGGCCTTGGCGGCCAGGTGGAGCATGACGATCGAGTCCTTGCCGCCCGAGAACAGCAGACAGGGGCGCTGCATCTCCGCGACCACCTCGCGGAAAATGTGGATGCTCTCCGCTTCGAGGCTGCGGAGCTGGCTCAGGACGTGAGACGTCACGGCTGGGCACCTTCCTTGATGTCGACCCCGACCTCCGTCAGCGCCGCACGCAGGTGCGCCGCCACGGCCGGGTGGCTGACGAAGAGATCGGGGAGCCAGGGGTCCTGGCGGTTGTACTCGAGCGGGGTGCCGTCCAGGCGGGTGCACTCGAGGCCCGCGGCGAGGGCGACCGCGACCGGTGCCGCCGAGTCCCACTCGTACTGGCCGCCGGCGTGCACGTACGCGTCCGCGGTGCCGTCCACGACGGACACGACCTTCACGCCTGCCGACCCCATGGGCACGAGCTCGACGTCGGCACGGGCGGCGAGGTCCTGCACGAACTGCGGCGGGCGGCTGCGGCTCGCGGCGAGGCGCAGCGGGCGGCGGCCGGCCAGGACAGCGTCCGTGTCCGTGGCCGTGTCGCCGGCCCGCCGCGGCCCGGCGTCGGTCGTGACGGTGCTGAGGACGGCGTCGCGGGCGGGCAGCCCGACCGCCCCGGCGGCCAGCCGGTCGGAGCAGGCGACGCCGCGGTCCCAGAGGGCGACGTGCACCGCGAAGTCGTCCCGCCAGCGGGCGCCGTCGCCGGCGCGCTCGGCGAACTCGCGGGTGCCGTCGAGCGGATCGATGATCCACACGCGGTCCGCCGTCAGGCGAGCGGCGGAGTCGGCGGCCTCCTCGGAGAGGACGGCGTCGGCCGGGCGTGCGTGCGCGAGCGCGGCGGCGAGCCACGACTGGCTGGCCGCGTCGCCCGCGTCCTTGAGCTCGCCCGCCACGAACGCTCCGCCGGCGGCGTCGACCTCTGCCCGCAGGCCGCGGAGCACCTCACCGGCCCCCTGCGCGAGCGCAACGGCGAGCACGCCGTCGGGCAGGCCCGGGTCCGGGAAGGACGGGGCGGACGCGGACATGGGACTCCTCGGCTTGAGGCTCTGGACGGGGGCCCGGGCGGGCCGCGGCCGACGCTACCATTCCGAATTGGACGATTCCCCGAGAGTTCACATTGTTGAATTCTGTTTTTCCGATAGGAATGGTGCGCTTTTGAGCCTCGACCTCCCGCTGATCGTCGGCGGACTCGTCGTGGGCTTCGTCGTGGGCCTCACGGGCATGGGGGGCGGCGCCCTGATGACGCCGATGCTCATCTTCGTCTTTCGCGTCGACCCGCTCACCGCCGTCTCCTCCGACGTCGTGGCCAGCCTGTTCATGAAGCCCGCCGGCGCCGTCGTGCACCTGCGCCGGCGCACCGTGAACCTGCAGCTCGTGCTGTGGCTGTGCATCGGTTCGGTGCCCGCCGCGTTCTCCGGTGCCCTGCTCATCCGCTACCTGCCGTTCGGTGACGGGTTCGACGAGGTGCTCAAGCAGATCCTCGGGGTCGCGCTGCTCATCGCCTCGGCGGGGCTGGTCGTGCGGGCGGTGCTCGGCATGCTCCAGCGCCGCACCGCGCTCGGCGAAGGACCCGCCGCGCCCAGCAGCCCGGACGTCGTCGTGCGCAAGGTGCCCACGCTGATCCTCGGCGCCGTCGCCGGGCTCATGGTCGGCCTCACGTCCGTGGGCGCCGGCTCGATCATCATCGTGGTGCTGCTCCTGCTCTACCCGGCCCTCAAGGCCTCCCAGCTGGTGGGTACCGACCTGGTGCAGGCCGTCCCGCTGGTCGCGGCCGCGTCGCTGGGCCACATCCTCTACGGGGACTTCGAGCTCGGACTGACGACGTCGCTGCTGGTCGGCGCCGTCCCGGGCGCCTGGTTCGGCGCCCACGTGTCCAGCCGCGCCCCGGGCGGCATCATCCGCCGTGCCCTCGCGATCCTCCTGCTGGCCTCCGGCCTCAAGCTGCTGGGCGCCTCGCTCGGCGTCGTCGTCGCGGCCGCGGTCGGCGCCCTCGTCGTCGGCAACGTGCTGTGGATCGTGGTCCGGGAGCGCATCAAGCGGCTCCCACCCAGGCCGACGGCGCCCGGCACCGTCCCGGCTCCCGCACCGAACCCCGAGAAGAAGGACACGACGACGCGATCATGACCGAGCCCACGCCCGTGCCCTCCGACCTGCCCGCCGACCTGCCTTCCGTGACCCGCGTCCTGTCCCCCGACGAGCTGGACCTCCTCGAGCTCGCCCTCGCCGGCGGCCCCTGGGTCCCGCCCGCCGGGCTGCCCGCCGGCCCGGCGACGCTCACGGACGCCGAGAACACGCCGCTCGCCGTCGTCGGCGTCCCCGGCGACGAGGCCCCGCGCGCCGTGCGCCCGTTCGCCCGGGCCGCCGGGCCGCACTGGGACCCCGCCCTGCGTCGCACGGCCCGCGCGGTGCGTGACGACGTGCCCGACGGCGTCGCACCCGTCGCCCTGGTCGTGTCCGAGCCGCCCACGCGCTCGGAGGTGGACGCCCTGCCCGCGCTCGTCGGCGACGCCGGGGCCGTGCTGCTGCTCGTCCCCGCCGCGCGCCGGTCCCCCGCCGCCGGGCAGGTGGGAGCCCCCGGGCTGGTGCGCGTCGCCCGGGACCTCGCCGACCGGCTCGCCGACGGCTCGCGCCACGCGAGCGTCGTCGTCGTGCCCTGGCCCGCCGACGCCCCGGACGCGCTGCGCTGGACGGACGTCGGCACGCGCTACGGCGCCGTGCGGACGGAGGTGCTCGTCGCGCACCGCTCCCCCGCCGCGCACGACGCCGTCGGGGGGCTCGGCACGCTCTGGTCCGACGCGGTCGCCGGGCTCTACCCGGAGGTACCGGCGGCCGAGGTGGTGCGCGCCGCCGGCACGGCCCGGCCGCGGGGTGCGGTGGTCTTCTTCACGGGCCTGTCCGGGTCCGGGAAGTCGACCGTGGCCCGCGCGCTGGCCGCCGAGCTGGACGACGAGGGCCTGCACACCACCCTGCTCGACGGCGACGAGGTGCGCCACCACCTGTCCAAGGGCCTCGGCTTCGACAAGGCCTCCCGCGAGCTCAACGTGGAGCGCATCGGCTACGTCGCGTCGCTCGTCTCCTCGCACGGGGGTGTCGCCGTGGCGGCGCCCATCGCGCCGTTCGCGTCGGGCCGCGCCCGGGTGCGCGAGCTCGCCGAGGCCGCCGGCACCTTCCTGCTGGTGCACGTCAGCACGCCGCTGGAGGTGTGCGAGGCCCGCGACCGCAAGGGCCTCTACGCCAGGGCCCGGCGCGGCGAGATCCCCGACTTCACCGGGATCTCCTCGCCGTACGAGGCGCCGACCGACGCCGACCTGGTCATCGACACCGCACGGGTGAGCGTCGAGGACGCCGTGGCGCGGGTCCGCGCGGCGCTGGACGCGGCCGGCGGCGACCGGTCCGGCCCGCCCCGCTGACCGCGGAGGCCCGTCGCCTGGGCCTCAGCCGCGCAGCGCCGCGAGGATCCGGTCGCGCGCCTTGCCGTCCCGGTAGGCGAACGCGCGGTCGATGCGCTCCGCGTACAGGTCGGGCAGGGCCCCGAGGACGTCGGCGACGGCCCGCTGGCCCTCCTCGGGGCTCGTGACGACCGGGCCGAACCCGGACGTCTCGAACCCCGCCGCCCGGGAGCGGGCGCTGTCGGGGGCGCCGAGCACGGCCTCCCGGTCGACCTGGAGATAGACCGTCGGCCGCCCGAGGTAGGCGAGGTCGAGCGCACGGGCGGAGGAGTAGTCGGTGACGAGGACCGCCGCCGAAGCCAGGGCCGCCAGCAGGTCGTCCTGAGGGACGACCTCCACCCCGGGCGGGGGTGAGAAGACCTCGGGCCCGACCCCCGACGGGAGGACCAGCCGAACGCGGCGCCCCTCCCGGGTGGCGAGAGCGGCGAGCTCGGCGGACTCGAGGAGCTGGCGCCAGGCGGCGACGAACGGCAGGGCGCGGAACTCGTCGACCGCCCGCCCGGCCGAGGCCGGGTCCGACGGCCGCAACGTGTCCGCCCGCCAGCCGGGCAGGACGACGATGTGCTCGGCCGGCGCCCGCAGCTCCTCGAGCCGGTCGTGCGAGGGCAGCCCCGTCAGCGCGACCTCGCTCGGGAGGTAGGCCTGGTTCCCGTAGGGGCCGCCTGCTCGGACGAGCTCGATCGCCGACGAGACGGTGATGAGGTCGGCCTGCGACGCCCAGGAGTCCCGGTGGAGCAGCCTGCCGACCCCGCCGGCGGGCAGCAGCGCCACGCGCCACTCGCGCGGGATCCCCTGCCCCGGCAGCGGGGTGTGGGCGCGCCGTGACATGCGGGACGTGACCAGGAGGTCCGCCCGGCGCAGGAGAGCCGCGTGCTCGGGCGAGCCGGCGGTCACGCACCCGACGTCCGCCCGGCGCAGCCGCGACTCGGCCTCCGACCCCGCCTCGGTCACGAACCGCACCTCGACGTCGGACACCTGCTCCCGCACGTACTCGTAGAGCAGCTCGCTCTGCGACGGCGAGGCGTCGGCGTCGTCGCCCGTGACGAACACCCAGGTCTCGCCGCGCGTGGCCGCCGGCCCGGCAGGCGCGCCGGCCTGCGGCGGCACCGCGGTCCGCACGGATCCCGTCACGGCCCGTGCGAGGCGCCGCCACCGCGCGGCGGCGGGCCTGGGGGCCGAGCCCGGCGCGGGGGTCGGGGCCGGCGACGCGGCCGTGGTCGTGGTCGGACCGGCCTTCGGCGCCGCGGGCTTGACGTCGATGGGCGGCCGTCTCCCGGCACGCTCGTCGACGGCGCCGGCCTTCAGGATCGTGCCGTCGAGATCGAGCGTGAAGCGCGGGTCGGTCGAGGCCAGGCCGACCTCGTCACCCCGCTCCATCCGCACGAGCAGCACCAGCTGGTACAGCCAGGTCTTCCCGAGGAACTCGATCCCGCGGCTCCTGGTCTCGAGGACCTCGGCGTCGCCGACGACGACCTGCAGCTCCGGAAAGTCGCTGGCGCTGCCGTAGACGGCCGCGCGCCACGCGCCCCTCTCGGGGTGCCAGCGCAGCCGCTCCACGGGCGAGGACGTGACCTCCTCGACGGCGGCGAGCCACGCGAACCGCATCTCCAGCGGCACGGCGAAGATGTCGAAGCCCTGGATGTTGGCCGCGCCGATCTGCCGCAGGTTCTCGGTCAGACGCTCACGGATGAGGGCCAGCTGCTCCTCGGAGGCGAGGTCGACGGGGGTGTTCACGCGTCGGTTCCGCCGGAACAGCATGAACACGAAGTACAGCAGCAGGTTCGCCAGCCACGGCGGGCACTCGTCGCCGGCACGGTCGAGCATGCCGCGGTGCGAGATCCCGAACAGCGACGCGTAGCGGGACATGTTGCCGCTGTGCTTGGACACGATCGAGGACGCGTCGGCACGGCGGAGGTAGAAGTACTCCGCCCCCGGGACCAGCACGTACCGCGCGCCGTTGCACAGCAGGAAGTGCCCGATCATGTCGGTGTCGGAGGACTGCAGGATCTGCTCGTCGAAACGGAGGCCGTGGCGAACGATCACGTCGTGGCGGAAGAACGCGACCCCACCGAGCGTGTGGATCTTGCGCGGCTCCCGGTGCAGGTCGACGACCGAGCTGGGGGCGCCGACGTACCGGGCGTCCAGCGTGTGCCCGATCGTGGAACCGTCGGGCGAGGTGAGGATCGCCCGGCCCACGTACATCGTCTCGTCCGGGAACCGCTCCCGTGCCTGCTCGATCTCGAGCAGGTACCGGGGGTCCAGCCGGTCGTCGGGGTCCGGGTGCGAGACCCAGGTGCCGCGGGCCCAGGCGAGGCCCGTGTTCCGCGCCGAGGCCACGCCCCCGTTCTCCTTCGTGACGACCCGGACCGCGTAGTCGGTGGTGGGCATCCACGCCCGCACCACCTCCTCCGAGTCCTCGGGGCAGCCGTCGATGACGAAGATCAGCTCGTAGCCCGCGTGCGCCGCGACCTGCTCGTCGAGCGACCGGAGGAACGCGGGAAGGTACGGGCCGACGCGGTAGCAGGCGATGACGAGGCTCGTGTGGGGTGCCAGGCCGTCCCACTCGCCCTCGGGGCGATTGATGTCCGTCCTGTCGATGTCAGTCATCGCGGCCCTTCCGCTCCTTCAGGCCTTCGATCTCCAGCCCGACCTCGTAGATCCGCCTCGAGTTCTCGTGGTCGAAGTAGGAGAAGAACGTCTCGACCCGCTGCTCGAACTCCGGCTCCGGCGCGCAGCCCCGCTCCAGGTAGCGCTCCAGCAGGTCGAGCAGGTCCGACTCCTCCTTCGCGACCTCGCCGAACGCGTCGGTCGCGTAGTCGAACGACGCGGCGGGGTAGTGGGGCGGGATCGAGTCGGGCTGGTAGTACAGCACCGGCTTGTGCATCTGCGCGAAGTCGAACTGGACCCCGGAGTAGTCGGTGATCATGAGGTCCGACCCGGTGAGGAGCTGCTCGTAGCTGACGTCCTCCGTGGCGGCACGCACCTCGACGAGCTCGCTCTGCGAGACGAAGTCCGTCAGCTGCGTCCCGGTGTTGGGGTGGAGGAGGAACAGGAAGCGGTAGCCGTGCTTCTCCAGGGCCGCGTGCAGCCTCGGGCTGTTGATGAGCGAGTGGAAGACCTGGAAGTAGTCGGTCTTTCGGAAGGCGCGGTGGCTGAGGGTCTGCTCGACGCCCCGTTGCGGGCTGTGCAGGTACGTCCGCCAGGTCGGCGCGAGGAGGATCGTCCGCTCCGCCCGGGAACGGAGCCCGTCGTAGCGCGCGAACCCCGTGACCTCGACCTGGTCGGCCTCGTAGCCGTAGTTCGGCTGGAGCAGGTTCCGACGCTCGAGCTCGGAGACCACCAGGACCCGCTCGAAGTTCGAGTACCCGATGTTCAGCAGGTTGTCGAGCTTGTCCACGACGAGCCCGTGGTTGATGTAGACGACGCGCGCGTCGAACAGGTCGCGGAAGTACGTCTGGTCGAGCTGGAACCCGAAGGTGTTGCTCGTCCCGATGCGCGTGGCGAAGACGATCGACGCGTGGAGGTAGTGCAGCCGCTGCCGGTCCGTCCCGAAGGCGAGGTACTCCACGCCGTCGGCGTCGAGCTGCGCCGCGAGGGCCGTGCCCGGCTGGGCCACGTAGTGCGTCTCGGCCCCGTCGCGCTGTGCCTGCGCGTAGCGGTACGCGTACTCGCCGTTGTCGCCGCCCTTGACGATGCGGTCCGCGTACATCCAGATCCTGCGGCCGCGGTAGGCGGGCAGGGTCGAGAAGTACTCGCCGCGGAGCCGTGCGGCCTCGATCCGCACCGGGTCGCCGGACTCCCGCAGCGACCGCTGCAGGTTCTGCTCGGCCGCGTCCCGGGCCGACTCCGAGTAGGGCGCGATGTCGATCCCGCGGCGACCCACCGTCAGGATCCCGAGTCCGGGCACGGCCCAGTACGCCGCGGGCTCGCCGCTGAGCTTGGCGGTCGCCCGCGTGAAGCGGAGGCGCAGCGGGGTGTACCACGCGTCCGACGACGCGTACCGGAACTCCAGCCGCTCCGTGGCCTCGGCGAACGGGACCGACGCCGTGAAGGTGAAGGCGCGGTGGAGCGCGACCCCGTGCAGCGAGGTGTCGGCGTAGCGCTGCCGGTCGGCGAGCGGGATCGAGCGCCCGCCCACGTGCACCTCGAGCCGGTGCCCCGGGTGGTTGAAGGCCAGCGGGATCCGGCCCCTGACCGTCAGGACGCCGTCGCGGGCGGCCATCGAGTCGATCGAGACGGTCACGTCGTCCGGACGCTCCAGCTCCAGCCCTCGGAACTCCGCGAACGGGCCCTGTGCGTCGTGGCCCAGGGCCGGCTCGAAGGCCGCCCCGTGCTTGAGCCGCAGCAGGTGCATGCGCACGATCGGGGACGGGATCCGGGTGGGGCGTCGGGGGGACCAGATCAGCTCGTCGGCCGTGTGCCGCAGCGCACGCGAGAGGACGCGCTCGTAGGCGGCGAGGTCCTCCTCGGCGAAGATGCGCTTCGGCGTGCCGCCGGTGTTGTGCCGGACCCGCCCGGCGAGCAGGTGCACGAACAGGCGCTGGAGGTAGGTGTGGCTCGCGCCGAGAGCGTCCGTCGCCTCGAGGAGGTCCGCCCAGTCCCGCGCGAAGTCGAGGTACCAGTCCCGGGTCAGCACCTCGGCGGACTGCTCGGCGCCGTCGTCGAGCACGCCGTGGGAGCGCACCTCGCCGAGCACGCCGAACCCGCCGCTGATCGACAGCGCGGCGGCGAAGGCGAGGCCGCGCGTGCGCGCGGCCGGGTGCTTCCGGACGGCGGCCCAGAGGATGTCCGCGCGGACGAGCACCGGGCTGGAGCCCACCCACAGCGGGGCGTGCTCGGTGAGGGGCACCCGTCCGCCGAGGTCGACCTTCGCGTGGAGCGTGTGGCCCGCGGTCGCGTCGGTGAAGACGTGCAGGTCCTCGGCCGCGTCGGCGTCCAGGCGGTCGAACGAGTCCGCCTCGAACTCCACCCCGGCGTCGACGAGGCACAGCCTGTCGCCCGGAGCCAGGCCGGCGAAGACCCCGGCCTCCACGAGCGCGCCGAAGGAGCGGTCCTGCACCGTGCGGAGATCCGCGTCCCGCTCGACCTGCGCGACGGAGAGCCGGGTCCGCAGGTGCGCCAGCGTCCCGTCCTCGCCGACGACGACGTAGCGGATCTTGGTCGTACGGCGCGGTCCCTGGTTCGTCGTGGGGCCGGCCGTCCCCGTCGTGGGGCCCTCGACGCGCGCGTCGGTCGCCCCCGCGCCCGGGAGACGCCGGGCGAGCTCGGGATCGGCGGCCAGGGCCGAGACCACCTCCCCCGCACCGAACTCGGAGTACCGCAGCACCGGGACCTGCTGCACCGTCTCGAGCCCGTCCGGCAGCAGCGGCACCACGTCGTGCTCGCGCGCGAGCCACAACCAGGACTCGGCGGCATAGAGCCGCTGACCCAGCATGTCGGGCACGAGGACGTCGATGCTGTCCAGGAACTCCGCACGGTCGAGCTGGTCGCTCGGCACCACCGTGATCCCCGCGGCGTCGGCCCGCTCGGCGGTCAGCCGCCGTCCCTCGTCGTAGAACACGACCTGGGAGGCGCCGGAGCCGACGAACACGGACCGCAGGACGTCGAGGTTCCAGTCCGCGAGGTCGACGTGCCGGGGCAGGACCACGCCGATCCTCGGGTGGTCCCCGAGGGCGCTCCGCTCGGCCGCTCGTCCCTGGACGAGCGCGACGTCGACACCCTTGCCCTGGAGGTACCGGAACAGCTCGGGCGACGAGACCATCCAGCTGATCCGCGCGCCGAAGACGGTCCGGACCTGCTCCTCGCACCACGCGACCGGCGGGAGCAGGGACTCGTCCGCGCGCCGCACGGTCTCGTCGAGCACGACGTGCACCCGGTCGACGACGATCCCGACCTCGGGCTCGGCGGGGAGCGCGAGGAGGTACTCCGGGTTGTCGACGATCAGGGTGTCGACGTGGGTCGTGTCGCGCCAGCTCATCCACCGGAGCTCGCCCTGCTCGACCGCGTCGGTGATCCGGCGTCGCGACTGGACGGTGCGGAGGCTGCGGCTGGACCGGGGACGGAACCCGCTCAGCAGGCCGACGGGGCCGTCCGTCCCGGGCAGGAGGGCCCGGATCCTGCGCAGGCCGTCCCGCGAGCCTTCGAGGGCGGAGCTCCAGTCGGCCAGCACCGCGTGCGACAGGCGCTGCGGCGGCTGCTCTCCCCGGACCCCCGGCGGCGCCCAGCAGATCGACGGACGCGAGTCGTCGAGCTTCCAGTGCTCGGAGCCCGCGGCCTTGATGCGGCTGTGGGCGGCGCCGAACTGCTTGCTGTAGGCGAACCGCGCCCCCGCCATCCAGTTCGGCCGGAAGTCGGAGCGCGAGAGCGAGCCGACCTTGAGCTGGACCAGACAGAGCGGCTCGCGCACGTTCACCACGGAGGACTTCCCGAAGGCCCGCTTCAGGCGCTCGGAGAACTCGCTGTCCCCGGCCTTCCGCACGTCGTCGAACCGGCCGAGCCGGTCGAGCACGGCCTCCCGGCGGAACAGGAGCGACGACTCGTTGGCCCGCTCCGGCAGATAGCCGAGATAGGTGACGCCGCCCGTGCCCAGCACCCGCTGGCTCTTCGACGCGGACGCCATCTTGCGCGGGTCCGCGAGCAGCGGGAGGAGCTGCCGCTCGATGCGCTGCGTGTGCGAGACGTCGTCCGCGTCCTGGAAGGTCACGTACTCGCCCCGCGCCTCCCGGAGCCCCGAGTTCCGCGCCTGGTAGGTACCGCCGTTGTGCTCGCGCGCGACGACCCGCACCCGGGGGTCCGTCGCGGCGGCGGCGTCCAGGTGCTCCCGACCGCTCGTGGAGCAGTCGTCGACCACCAGGATCTCGAGGTTCGACCACGACTGGCGGACCAGCGAGTCGATCGTGTGGCGGAAGCCGCGGTCCGGGTTGTAGGTCGGCACGACGACCGACACCAGGGGCTGCTCGTCGCGCGGCACGCTGCACGGCGCGGCCTCGGGGGCCTCGATGCTCGCGAAGACCTCGCCGGCTCCGCCCAGGTCGTCGACGGCGAGCACGAACGGGGCGAGACCGCGGTCCGTGAACGGCTTGTTGAACTGGGCCCACCAGCGCTCGAGCCGGTCGCCGTCGACCGGGGCCGGACCGGCGCCCGTGCGGTCCGCCAGACCGGGCGGCCGCAGCAGGTCGGTACGGCCCGCCCACGCGATCCTCTCCTCGGCGGTGGGGAGCGAGGCCAGCTCCTCGAACAGCGCCTCGGCACGGGTGATCACCGCGACCTGGGTGGCGAGCCGCAGCGCCGCCGACGCGTCGGGCTCCCACAGCTGCGAACGGTCGAGCGCCGTGAGCAGCACCTTCGTGACGGCCTGGAGGTGAGCCTCCTCGGGCTCGAGCACGCAGGCGAGCAGCGCCGCGCAGAGCACCCGGGGGACGTCCCAGCGCAGCATCTGCTCCCGGGAGACACCGGACTCGATGGCCTGGCGCAGGGCCTCCCAGCGATGGGTGGCACCCGTGCCGTCCAGCGCGAGGAGGTCCAGGTAGGCGGCGGAGCGCATCCGGCTGCCGACGGCGAGCGCACGCCAGGGCGACTGCCGGTTCCGCACGAGGAACTCCTCGGGCGTGAGCTCCTGGAACGCCGGTGCGGGAACGTCGGGGTGCGCGTGCGCGAACGACTGAGGCGCTGCGGGGAGGGACATGTCGGTGCCGCGTCCTAGAGGTCGGCCGAGCCGGACGCCCGGAGGCCGGACGAGTCCCGCTCAGACTGCGTGAGCTCGAACGCGATCCGTGCCGCCAGCCGCTCGGGGAGGTGCTGCTCGATCCGCTCGAGACGCTCGTTCACCAGGGCGAGCTCGCGCTCCGTCGCCCGGGCCGTCGAGCGCGACGCCTCGGACTCCTTCCGTGCGCCGTTCTGCCCGAGCCGGTAGACGGCCGAGAGCACCTTGCGCAGGAACAGCAGGACGATCGCCGTGCAGACCCCGATCGTGACCAGCACGGCGACGAGGCCCACCCGTACCGGGGCGAGCAGGCACACGAGCACGGCGACGACCATGCACACCGCCATCAGAGCGACAGCGGCGATCTGGCGAGGCGAAAAAGACATAGTGGAAGACACCTAGCATGCGGTGGACGGTTGACGGACGCTGGCGCGCCATCCCTGTCGAACGGCTCTGACCCTGATCGGCCGACACCGACCGCGGCAGGGGCCGCTCGCGGGCCCATGGTAACCGGTGGGTCCGCCGGCCTCAGCGACCGGGCGGCCTGCCCGAGATCACGGCCCGGCCTGCTTCTTGGCACGTTGCTTGGTGCGGGCGCGCGGACCGACCCCGCCGGCGCGTGCGGACGAACGGGCCAGGCGGTGCGCGCGGACGAACTTGCGGTACTCGGCGAGCACGTCCTCCGTGCCGCCGTCCATGACGAGCTCCCCCTGGTGCACCCAGAGGACGCGGGTACACATCGCCTCGATCGTGCTGATCGAGTGGCTGACGAGGAAGATCGTGCCGGCGTTCTTGCGCACCTCGTCGATGCGGGCCTTGGAGCGGGCCTTGAACGCCGCGTCACCGGTGGCCAGCGCCTCGTCGATCATGAGGATGTCCGGGGTCGCGGCCGAGGAGATCGCGAACCGCAGCCGGGCGCCCATGCCGGAGGAGTACGTCTTCATGGGCATGTAGACGAAGTCGCCGATGTCCGCGAACTCCACGACCTCGTCGAAGCGCTCCTCGACCTGCTTGGGGGTGAGGCCGAGAGCCAGGCCGCCGATCCAGATGTTCCGCTCGCCCGTGAGCTGCGGCATCAGCGCGGCGTTGACGCCGAGCAGCGCCGGCTCCCCCGCCACGTACACGCCGCCGGACCGCGGCGGGATGAGGCCGGTGATGGCGCGCAGCAACGTGCTCTTGCCGGAGCCGTTGATGCCGACGATGCCGATGGACTCCCCGTGCCGGGCGACGAAGGAGATGCCGCGCACGGCGTGCACCTCGCTCACCGCGCCCACGTGCTGCGACGTCGAGCTCACCAGGCGGCGCAGGAGGGAACGCTTCGGCGCCTTGGCCTCGCGCACGTTGTCGGCGCCCTTGGCGGCGACCTGCTTCGCCTTGCCGCCGAAGACGCGGTAGACGATGTGCAGGTCGTCGACGACGAGCACCGGGTCGCCGACGGTCGCGACGGGCTTCGGGCCCTCGAGATCCTCGGGCTCGAAGTCCTCGTCGAGGTCGACGTCGAGATGAAGGTCGGACTCAGTCACGGCCGTACCGCTCCTCTCCGCGCCAGAAAACGATGAACCCGACCACGAAGGTCACGATCGCCCAGCCGGCCGCCCACAACCACATCCACGGGTCCTGCGGCATGGACGGCTCCTGCGTGAGGATCGAGCGGGCCACGTAGAGGAACACGCCGATCGGCTGGTACTCGAGGATCGGTCCGACGATGGCCGCCGCCTGGGCGGGCAGGTCCTTGACGTAGTGCATCACCGGGAAGATCACGCCGGAGGCGTACATCACGAGGCGCAGCACGAAGCCGATGATGTTGTCCAGGTCGGGAGTGATCGCCACGGCGCGGGCCACGATGAACGCGATGCCCGTGTTGAAGATCCACATCAGCGCCACGATGGCCGGCAGCAGGAGCCAGCTCCACGTGACGTGCACCGTCGGGTACGCCGGGAGCAGCCCGCTGAGCAGCACGATCGCGCACATGACCACCAGGGCCGGCACGAGCGTGGTGAGCAGCGAGACCACCTGGGCGATGGGCAGCACGGCGCGCGGGAAGTGCAGCGACCGGATGAGGTTGGTCTTCTGCGCGATCGACCGCGACCCGGCGTGCACCGACTGCTCGAAGAACCGGTACAGGAACGTCCCGATGGTGATGAACGCGATGGTGTTCTCCACACCGCGGTTCGCCCCGAGCAGGATGCCGAAGATCAGCACGTAGACGGTCGCGTTGAGGATCGGGTTGAGGACGGCCCACAGCTGGCCCAGATAGTTGTTCTGGTTCTTGGAGTAGGCCGTCGCGGTGCCGAGGACGCGGATGAACGCCCAGCGGGAGGCGACGTCGCGGATGTACTTGCCGAGCGGCGGGCGCACGCCCATCTGCTGCAGCCCGAACTGCTCCGCGATCGCCCGTCGCTCCTGCGACGTCGTGGCCGGCACGAGCGGCTCCGGCGGGCGGAGCGGGTCACGACCGGGCTCCGGCTTCCCGCGGTCACCCGAGGTGGCGTCCGTGGTGGTGTCGGTGGTCACGTAACTTGCATACCCGTCTTTCGAGGTACGGCCAGCGGCTGCCGGGCCCTGTCGATAGTACAGCGGCGAGGTGTGCGCTCCTCTCGCCGACGCCCCCTGGGGAAGGCCCCAGGACGCCGTGGAATACTCGTCGCGCCACGGGACCCCGCCACCAGGAAGGCACGGATGTCGCACGTCACCCCACCGCAGCAGCCCACGATCACGGACCGCGTGCGCAAGCTTGCCGCACAGATCTTGCTGAGCGCGGGTTCGCGCGTCAAGCGGGTCGTGACCAGCACGATCGCCGGTGAGGAGCCCGAGCACTCCCCCGAGCTGGACGGCCTGCCCCGGTTCCCCGTGGTGGCGTACTTCGCGGACACCCCGAACCAGGCGTACCAGCTGCAGCAGTGGCTGCCCGTGCTCGAACGCGTCGCCGCGGAGCACCCCGTGGCGATCGTCACCCGCCACTGGGAGCTCACCGAGCAGCTCCGCGAGACCACCGACCTGCCCGTCCTCTTCGTCCGGCGCCTGGACGGTCTGCGCCGGCTCTACGAGCAGATCGACGTGAAGACGGTCGTCTACGTCAACAACGGCTGGCGCAACTTCCAGTCGCTCATCTACCAGCGGGCCCTGCACGTGCACGTCAACCACGGCGAGTCCGACAAGGTCTCGATGGTCTCCAACCAGGCCAAGGCCTACGACCACGTGGTCGTCGCCGGCCAGGCCGCGGTCGAGCGCCACCGGCGCGCCCTCATCAACTTCGACCTCGACAAGCTGGTCGTGTGCGGTCGCCCGCAGCTCGACCTCGACGTGGCCTCGGCGCTCGCGCCGGCCGACGGCCGCCGGACCGTGCTCTACGCCCCCACCTGGTCCGGCGAGGACGAGGCCAACAACTACACGTCCCTCGACCTGTACGGCACCGCCGTCGTGCGCGCGCTCCTGGACCGCCCGGACGTCCGGCTCGTCTACAAGCCGCACCCCCGCGTGCTCACCGCGGAGGACCCGGCGGTCGCCGCGGCCCACGCCGAGATCGTGCGGCTCGTCACCGCCGCGCGGGAGGCGGGCGCGCCGCACGAGCTGCCGCTGGAGGCCGACATCCTCGGCCTGTTCGAGGACACCGACCTGCTCGTCACCGACATCTCGTCGGTCGGCCTCGACTTCCTCTACCTGCGTCCGGGCGTCCCGATCGTCCTCACCGACCGCCGCACCGACCGGGCCCGGATCGTCGCCGAGGCCCCCGTCGCGAGCGCCGTCGACATCGTGGACGGCGACACGGTGGGCGACGTCGGCACGCTCCTGGCCGCCAACCTCGCCCAGGACCCCCACCACGACGCCCGCGAGCGCGTGCGCGACCACTACTTCGGGTTCGCGCGCGGCGACAGCAGCCGCCGGTTCCTGGAGTTCGTCGCGGACTGCGTCGCACGCCGCGACGCCATGGTCGACCAGGCCGGCTGAGCCTGTCGGCACCCCCGACGGGGGGACGACGGAGGGGCGACGACCTGCCGGTCGTCGCCCCTGCACGGAGCCGGGCCCGTCGAGCCAGGCCCGTCGAGCCAGGTGCTCAGAGCTCCTGGTTCGCCCGCTCCAGGTCCTCGGCGAAGTCCACCTCGACCGCGTACAGGTCGGAGATGTCCACCGGCAGCACCTTCACGCCGTCGTGCGCGATGGCGAGCTCGAGGCCGCCCTCGAAGTACTCCTGGTCGTCGACCTCGTCGAGGCGCTGCAGCAGCTTCGCCTTGTCCTGGGCGGCGACGTAGTTGATCCCCACGGCCTCGCCGAGCGCACCGTCGCCGACCTTCTTCGACAGCTCGTTGATGTAGCCGTCGTCGTCGACCGTGTACTTGACCTCCTCGTCACCGACGGAGGACGTGTTGACGCACACGAACGACCGGCCCTCGTCGATGAGGGGCTGCACGCGGCGCAGCACGTCCGGGTGGAAGACGACGTCGCCGTTCAGCCAGAGCACGCCGCGGTCCCCGGTGACCCGCAGGGCGCGCAGGAGGCTCTTCGACGTGTTCGTCTGGTCGTACACCTCGTTGTACGTGAAGGCGACGTTCGGCGCGGCCTCGAGGATCATCTCGAGCTTGAAGCCGACGACGATCAGCACCTCGGCCTCGCGGCCGTAGACGGAGCGGAGGTTGCCGAGCTGCTGGGCGAGGATCGTGCGACCGTCCCGCAGCTCCGTCAGCGGCTTGGGGTGCGGCCGGCCCAGGCGGGTCCCCATGCCCGCCGCCAGGATCACTGTCTGGATGCTCATCGCGTTCCTCTCTCGTTACCTGTCGGTGCGGCGCTCGGCGCGCCGTGGGCCTCGACCCGGGCGACCTCGCGGTCGCGGATCTGCATGAGGCGCTCGCACGCGGCGACGAACCGCCGCGTGGAGGCGCCGGGAGTCGTGTCGCCGAGGTAGTGCTCGCGCAGCGCGTGGCGCCGGTCGCGCGTCGGGTCCTCGGTGAGCTCGCGGTCCACGGTGGCCAGCACGTCGCCGAGGGCGGCGACAGGCAGCGACGGCGCGAGCTCCAGCAGCGGGCTCGCCGCGATGATCACGTCGCCGACCGGCCGGGTCACGACGATCGGCTCGCCGGTGGCGAGCCAGTCCATCGCCACGCCGGACACGTCGCAGACCAGGAGGTCGGCCGCCGCGAACGCCGGGGCGACGTCCCCGTGGGTGTCGGTGCCGTGGGCGGGGCCCTCGGCGGGGGCGGGCGCGCCGGCCAGGTACGCCCTGATCGCCTTGTCGGCCTCGCCGTACGCCGCGACCCGGACCCCGGTGAGCGGGTGCGGGCGGTAGAGCACCCGGTACCGGCCCGACTCCACGAGGGCGCGCACGATCGCGAGCCCGTGCGTGGCCACCGTGCCGTACTCCGCGGACGGCTGGCCGCCCTCCCACGTGGGGGCGTACAGGACCGTGGGCAGGGGCCCGCGCGGAGTCCTCGCGCGCAGGCGCAGCTGGTCGTCGAGCTGCGGGCGGCCCACCGGCACGCACCGCTCGTGCGCGTCGTACAGGGTGCTGAACCGCGCCATGCGCTCGACCGCGGCCTGCCCGGCGACGAACGAGAAGTCGTACGCCTTGGTCTGGTTCGACACCGTGACGAGCTTGTCGCTGTCGCCGTGCATCAGCGACGCGTGCACGAGCTGCCCGAAGCGCAGGCAGGTGAAGTTCTGCGGGTTGTGGTTGACGTAGAGCGCGAGCTTCGTCGGCGAGCGGCCGAGGACGTCGTCGAGCGTCGTGTAGTGCGCCACGGTGCGCACGTCGAGCCCGCTGTCGCGGCGGATCGCGCGCGCCGTGCGGGAGTCCTGGGTCACGACGACCACGGGGTGCTCGGCGTGCAGCGCGCGGAACGTCTCGTACCACTGCTCGATCTGGTAGAGCGCGTCGGGCGTGTCGGCGAAGTACACGAGCACCTCGTACGGCCACGACGTGCCGAGGAGCTCCTGGTCCTCGCCCAGCCCGTCCGGCATGCCGCCGGGCAGCAGCCCCAGCCGCCGGATGGCCTTGCCCCCCAGGGACCGGATCCGTCGGCGCCACGTGGCGCCGCGGGGTGTGGCGGTCAAGGCCCCTCCTCAGGGTGTAGGTGTGCGGTCCGGTGTGGTCGGCGACCGGCGCGTCGCAGCATACCGGCCACCTTCCGCGCGGCCCGGGACAGCGCGGAGCGCCGGTACCGCGGCGGGCCGGCAGGCCGGCCTGCGGTCCGCGGAGACACCGGCCGACGACGGGCGACGTCCTCGAAGACCTCCGCCCAGCGTCCGACGACCGCGACGTCGGAGTACCGCTGCGCGGTCGCGACCGCGGCCTCGCGCATGCGGCGCACGACGTCGTCGTCGAGCGACACGAACCGCACGATCGCCGCGGCGAGCGCGTCGACGTCGCCGTCCGGGACGAGGAAGCCGTCGACGCCGTCGGTGATGATGTCGGCGGGGCCGTAGCGGACGTCGAACGCGATCGGCACGCAGCCGCGCGCCATCGCCTCGGCGAACACCAGCGGCAGCCCTTCCGCCCTGCTGGTGAGGAGCAGGAACGAGGCGTCGGCGAGGCGGTCCGCCGCGCCCGTGACGTACCCGTGCAGCGTCACGCCGGGAACCTTCGCCGCGCGGGGCTCGAGACGCTCCCGCTCCGGTCCCTCGCCGTAGACGTCGAGGGTGAGCGGCAGGCCGCTGCCGGCCTTCGCGCGGCGCAGCCCCGCGATGGCGTGGCCGACGCGCTTGCGGCGGCTGAGGCTGGCGAGCATCACCCCGCGGTAGCGGTCGGCGTGCGCGGGCAGCGCGCCGTCGGGCAGGTCGGTGCTGTTCGGCACCACGTACGTGTTGTCCCGTGCGCCCACCCGGTCGTGGACGTCGCGCCGCTGCCCCTCGGTGAGGAACACCACCGCGTCGTAGTCCCCCACGTGCTCGATCATCGGGGCACGCGTCCCGGCGAGCGGCCCGTGCGCGTCAGTGGCCGCAGCGGTCAGGTGCGCCCCGTGCACCAGGTGCAGCGTGTAGATCCCCTTGATCTCGAGGTTGGCGAAGAACTTGGTCAGCGCCTTCGAGTCGACGACGACGTACGTAGGACGCTCGGGCAGGACGGTGCCGACCCAGTGCCGGTACAGGGCCCACACGGTGGACCACCGGTGCCCCGGGCGCCCGTCGCCGGTGTAGAACCTGACCTCGCGACCGGTCGGGGTGCTCTCGTCCACCGCCGCGACGGAGCCGTCCGGCCGGAAGTGCAGGTGCCGCGTGGTCTCCCCGCTCCTCTCCAGCCGCGCCCGCTCCCCCGGCGCTCCGCGCGGGAGGTCGGGGCGCGCGGCGGCGCCGGCGCGCGCCCCGACCTCCTCGTCCGACATCGCGCGGACGTCGGCCCACAGGTTGTGGAGCGTCACGCCCGGCACGAGCTGGCCATGCTCCTCGAGGCGGGCACGAGCCGCGTCGAGGTCGAGCGCCGGGTCGAAGGTGAGCACCCGCACCGGCGCCCCGCCCTGCTCCACGAACGCCCGGGAGCGCCGGAGCAGGGCCGACGTCATCCCTCCGAAGTCCGCGGGGATCGACCAGGTCGCGGCGGCATGCCCGCCGTCGGGCAGGCGGGTCGTCGTCGGTCCGTGGCTGTGGGGCACCGGCCCATCGTAGGGTCTGAGGTTCGCTCGGTCCTTCTTCCGCGGCGCCCCTCCGGACACGGGGCCGCCCGCGGTGGACGGACGAGACGAGGCCGCTGTAATCCGAGTCGTCCGATGTAGTATCGGCCGGCCCGTCGTCCCGGAACCGGAAGATCTGATGCCCTCTCGCCCGCTGCACCCCGCCACCCTGCTGCGCGGCGCCCGCCGCGCTCTGCGCGCCGCGCTCGGACGGCCGGAACCCTCCGCCCGGGAAGTCTTCGCCCGGACGCACCCGGTGGTGCACGAGGTCCGCGGCCTCCTGCACGCCAAGGACCTCAAGGGCGCGCAGTCGCGCGTCGACGAGGCCCTGGCCGCGCCGTCCCCCGGCCCCGACGCGCTCGTCGCGGGCGGCCTGGTGGCGCACCGCCGCCACCTGCACGAGCGGGCGCTCGACCTCTTCGACCGCGCGGGCGACGCACTGGCCGTGGCGCCCGTGCCCTACGTCGAGTCGCTCTTCCGCGTCGACCCGCAGCGCGGGCTCGCCCTCGTGCGCACCTGGCTCGACGGCGCCGGCGCGGCCCCGGGCGCGCGGACCTGGCACGCGGCGCTGCGCTACGTCTTCGCACACGGCGACGACGCCCTGCGGCACGCCGTGCACGACCGGTTCGTCGCGGCGTACCGCGGGAACGAGGAGCAGTGGCCCGGCGGCGCCGCCGAGGTCGCGTGGCTCGAGCGCTGGCGCGGGGCCGACCGGCACACCACCACCCCGGCTCCCGGCACCCGCGTGCCCTTCGCGGTGATGGACTACGTGCAGCCAGGCAAGGGGAAGTCGTCGCAGAACATCGGCGACCACGTGCAGACGCTGTCCTCCCTCGGGCACGTCGTGCGCCGCCAGAACCTGCGCTTCCACGGCCGGGACGACCTCGTCGGCCTCGCCCAGGACATGCAGGAGCGGGTGCGCCCGGAGCTGCGGCTCGACGGCGAGGCGACCGACGTCGAGCTCTACCGCGTGGACCGCGACGGGTCGTCCTTCCAGTCGTTCCCGGAGGGCACCTGGCTGCTCGAGTTCGGCTGGCACTCCCACGACCTGGCGGGCACCGGCGTCTGGGACTTCCCGATGCACGAGAACCTGCGGCCGATCTTCGTCTCCTTCCACTGCAACAAGCGCGGGCTGCTGACCCCCGAGGTGCTCGACTACCTCCGCGCCCACGGCCCGGTCGGCTGCCGCGACTGGACCACGGTCGACCTGCTGCTGTCGCTCGACGTGCCGGCCTTCTTCTCCGGCTGCCTCACGACCACCGTCAGCACCGTCTTCCCCGAGCTCGACCAGCGCCCGGCGCCCGCCACCGTGTACGTCGACGCCGTGCGCGAGCCCGTGCCGGACGGGCACGACAACATCAAGCAGAGCTACCGCGAGGTGAAGGACCGCACGTTCGTGGAGAACATGCGCGAGGCGGTGCGGCTGCTCGAGTGGTACCGCACGTCGTTCACGCACGTGGTGACGAAGCGGCTGCACTGCTACCTGCCCACGACGTCGTTGGGCCTGGACGTCGACTTCCAGCCCGCGAACTTCGCCGACGTGCGCTTCAGCGGTCTGCACCCGCTGGACCACGACGGCTTCGAGGCCATCCGCACCGGCATGATCGCGCGGCTCGAGCCCGTCCTCACGGCGGTCTTCGAGGGCCGCGACGCCGAGCACGTCTACGCCCTGTGGCGGGAGACCGTCGCACCCGAGGTCGAGGCGGCCCGGGCCCGGCACGCCGCGGCGACACCGCTGCCGGCGCTCCCCGCCGCTCCGGCGACGGTGGCCGCCCCCGCCGCGGTCACGGCCCCTGCCGTGGACGGCGCCGTCGATGTCGTCCTCCTGCCCCGGCGCCCCCAGCTCCCCCACGTCGCGGAGGCCGTGCGGGCGCTCGACTCGTCCGCGTCCGTGCCGCTGCGCGTCTGGCTCGTGGGGCCGGGCGTCGCCACGCTCAGCCTGCCGGAGCTCTCCGAGCGCACCTCCGTGCACCGGGTGCCCACCACGGCCCTGGACGTCGGCTCGCTCGGCCTGGACTCGTCGCAGCGGGCGCACCACGTGCTGCTGCCGCACCTGCTCCCCGGCGTGGACCGCGCGGTGGTGCTGCCCGTCGACGCCGTCGTGCTGGACGACGTCGCGGAGCTCGCGGCGGTCGACCTGGGCTCCACGGCCGTCGCGGCCCGGCACACGTCGCACGCCGACCCGAGCGGTTTCGGCCTGCTGTACCGGGCGGCCCGCCGCCTGGACGACGCACCGGCGACGGCGTACGACTTCTACCGCCGCATCCACGCCCGGCACGTCTTCGACTTCAACGCGTTCGACGCCGACGTGCTGGTGCTCGACCTCGCGCGGCTGCGGGCCGACGGGTACGCGGCGGAGTCGCTCGTCGCGATGCGGGAGTTCCGGATCGACGCGCGCGAGGCCCTGCACCTGTACGTCGGGCCGCACCGCACCGAGCTCGACGCGGCCTGGGACCACGTGCCGACGCGGGACCTGCCGGACGCCCCGGCACGGCTCGTGCACTGGGCCGACCCGACCAAGCCGTGGGACGACGCCTACGTCGCGCGTCAGGAGCTGTGGCACGAGCGGGTGACAGGGTCCGTGCACCCTGCCGCTCGGTAACCGCGCCGCACCACCTCTCGTCCGAGCTCTCCTCCCGGGATGGTCGCCCAGGTCACCGGACCAGGTATCGTCGCCGCCCATGTTCTCCCTGCCGACCACGTCCGTACCGTCCGCCGGGAGCTCCGCCCCAGCACGGGTGGGGTCCCGTCCGCGCCTCCGCGGGCTGGACGGGCTGCGATTCCTGGCCGCGCTCCTCGTGCTCGGCTACCACTACACGGGGATCGGCATGCCGCACTGGGGCGCCGCGCCGTCCGACGTCTTCCCCGGGCTCAACCAGGTCACCCGCTACGGGTTCCTCGGCGTCCAGCTGTTCTTCATGATCAGCGGGTTCGTCATCCTCATGACGGCGTACGGCCGCCCGGTCAGCGCCTTCGCCGCGTCGCGCGTCGCCCGGCTGTTCCCGGCCTACTGGGCCGCCGTCGTCCTGACGGTGATGCTGCATCTCGTGTGGCACGACGGGCGGGACGCCTCGGCGGTGGACTCGCTGCTCAACCTCACGATGATCCAGAACGCCTGGGACGCCACCGACGTGCAGGGCCCGTTCTGGACCCTCTGGTTCGAGATGCTCTTCTACCTGATCGTGGGGGCGTTCATCCTCGTGGGGATCACCCGCCGCCGGGTCATCGCCCTCGCGGTCCTGTGGCCGCTCGTCGCGCAGCTCGCCAGGGCGAACGACGCCGACCTGCTGAGCGCGGTGCTGATCCCCTCCTACGCGCCCTACTTCGCCGTCGGCATGCTGCTCTTCCTCGTCTACCGCGACGGCGGCGACCTCGCGGTGTGGCTGGCCGTCGCCCTGACGAGCGTGCTGTGCGTGCGCCAGGCGTACCTCTATGCCGACCGGGCCTCCGAGCTGGTGGGCGCGCCCGTCTCCGCGGTCGTCTGCGCTGCCGCGGTGGTCGCGATGGTGGCGCTCCTCTGGGCGCTCAGCGCAGGGCCGCTGCGGCACCTCGACTGGCGGGTGCTGTCGACGCTCGGCGCCCTCACCTACCCGCTGTACCTGGTGCACGGCCAGTTCGGGTTCGCGGTGATCGACGTGCTGCACGACGACGCGCCCCGCTGGGTGGTGCTGGGGCTCGCCACCGCGCTCTCCCTGGCCCTCGCGGTCGTGCTGCACCACCTCGTGGAGAACCGCGTGCACGACCGCCTGCGCCAGGGCGTCCGGTCCGGGCTCGAGAGAGGCCTCGACACCGCCGGGCGCTGACTCAGCCGGCGCGCACCAGGTGGAGGCGCGCGTGCATCTCGCGCACCAGGCCGTACCTCGCGCCGTCGCGCGCGAGGAACTCGTCGACCGCCCTGCGGCAGCCCGACCAGGCGAAGTAGTCGTCGACGACGACCCGGCCCGAGGGGACGAGGCGCGGCACCACGCGCTCCAGGCAGGTGCGGGTCGACGCGTACCAGTCGCCGTCCAGGTGCGCGACGGCGATCGGGTCGTCGCCCGTCAGGGTGTCCTCGAACAACCCCCGGACGAGCGTCACGCCGGAGCTGTCGACCGGCAGACCGTGCCGGGCGAACGAGTCCCGCACCTCGCCGTACAGGTCGTCGCGGTAGCCGTAGTAGGTCTCCCCGCCACGACCTTTCGCACGCCCCTCGACGATCGTGGCGTACCGGGCGTGGACGTCCGCACCGTCCTCCTGCGTGGGCGGCGGGATGAGGCCGAAGACGTCGTGGACGAAGAGCCGGCGCCCGGGCGCCTTGGCCGCCGCCATCACGACGGCCGAGCCACCGCGGGCCGTGCCGCACTCCATCAGCACGCCGGGCAGTGCCCGCGCCTCGGCGTCGAGCACGGCGTGCGCGAGGTCGTGCAGCGGGCGGGCGCCGAGCAGCGTCAGGTGCTCGGCGCGCACCGCGCGCGCGACGGCGCCGACCTGCTCGGGCAGGTCGTCGAGCAGGCCCGCCTCCAGCTCGCGGACCCGGCGGCGCAGCCGGCGCACCTCGGCGCTGCGCGCGTCCAGCTCCGCGCGGAGCGCGGCGGCGTCCTCGTCACGGCCCGCCCGGTCCGACGCGGACCGCCCGCGCAGCGCGGCCACGAACCGGTCTCGCACGCTCCGTCCGGACATGTACCCATCGAACCTCAGGAACTGCCGGGCAGCCACGGGTGCGCCCCCGGACGAGCACCGAGCGTTCATCCCCCGGCCACGCCGACGTCCCCTGCTCGTCGCCCGACGCGGTGACAGTGGAGAGGTGACCGCGTTCGTCGAGTCCCCGCTCCAGCTGCTGTGCGCCGTCGAGGCGCACGCCGCCGGGCACGCCGGTCCCCGCACCCGGGTGCTGGCGCGCGCCGACGTCCCCGCTCTCACCGCCGGGGTGGACGCCGTGCGCGCCCTCGGCCTGCCCGGCGACCTCGACGTGGACCTGGCACCCGTGCCGCGGCACCTGCCGCACGACGTCGTGGTGGTCGGGGACCCCTTCTCCGGAGCCTTCCAGTCCGCGCTGGTCCGGACGCTGCGGCCGCCGACGCGGATCGTCGTGGTGG
Organism: Isoptericola sp. NPDC058082; assembly: GCF_042885055.1. Classification (NCBI taxonomy): domain Bacteria; kingdom Bacillati; phylum Actinomycetota; class Actinomycetes; order Micrococcales; family Promicromonosporaceae; genus Isoptericola; species Isoptericola sp. NPDC058082. The sequence goes on from NZ_JBHVSQ010000002.1 coordinate 106,666, forward strand.
ACGACGGGCTCGCCACCCTCGACCTCGCCCACCGCCTGACGTCCGGCAGCTCGCTGGTGCGGATCGGCGCCCCGCCCGGGTCGCTGCGCTTCGGGCTCGGCGCGCTGGCGGCGCTCCGGATGCGACGCGTGGCCGAGGCGGGCGGGCTGAGCCTGTGCACCGCCCTCCCGCTCGACCCGGACCTGCGCGCCTGGCTCCGCCTGCTGGGCATCGACGTGCTCGAGCACGGGTTCGAGTGGCTGCAGGGCAGGCCCCCGGCCGAGGCGCCTGCGGAGCGGACGGTGGTGGTCGGGTCGGCGCTGGCGGCCGACGGTCTGCTGCACCCCGACCGGTACCTGGCGTGGGTGCGCGGCGTCGCCGCCGACGGACCGGTGCGCTACGTGCCGCACCGCCGCCACGACCCCCGTGTCACGGCGCTCCTCGAGCAGGTTCCGGGGATCGAGGTGGACGCACCCGGCGCGCCGGTGGAGATCCGGCTCCGCGGGCTGCGGCCCGGCCAGCGCGTGGTCACGCTGCCGTCGGCCGCCGCCCTCACGCTCTCGCGGCTGCTCGTGCCGCGCGGCGTCACCGTCACCCCGCACGCCGTCCCCGAGGCCTGGTGGACCGACCGCGCGACGCCGGAGCAGCGTCACCGCCTCCGTGCCGCGCACGAGCTCGCGGTGCACGCCGCGGCCGCCCCCGTCGCCGGCCCGCCCCCGCGCGTCGTCCTGCCCGCCGCCTCGTGACCCGCGGGGCCCACGTCGGTCCGCGTCCGGCGTCTCCCGAGGCCCCCGTGCGCGAGCCGGCTTGCCCTCGGCATCGGGTTCGTGGTTAGCCTTTCCGGCCCTCCGCCCCCGATCTCCACGGTGACCCCTGCGCATGACGACGCTCGTCCGCGACCATCCGTCCGGCCCGCCCGCCGCGGCGGACGGCGACACCCGCCGCCCGCCGCGACGCTTCCGCCCGGAGATCCAGGCGCTGCGGGCGCTGGCCGTGGGGCTGGTCGTCCTCTACCACTTCTGGCCCGGCCGCCTGCCGGGCGGCTACGTGGGCGTCGACGTCTTCTTCGTCATCTCCGGCTTCCTCATCACGGGCCACCTGCTGCGGGAGGCGGAGTCGACGGGCCGGATCCGGCTGGCGCGGTTCTGGGCGCGCCGGGCACGCCGCCTGCTGCCCGCCGCGTACCTCGTCCTCGCGGCGACCCTCGTCGCGACGCTGCTGTTCGCCCCGCAGTCGCTGTGGCAGCAGTGGTTCCGCGAGACCCTCGGCGCCACCCTGTACGTCGAGAACTGGGTGCTCGCCGGCGACGCCGTGGACTACCTCGCCTCGGACGGCGACCCGTCGCCGGTCCAGCACTACTGGTCGCTGTCGACCGAGGAGCAGTTCTACCTCGTCTGGCCCCTGCTCGTGGTGCTCGGCACCGTCGTCGCCGCCCGGCGGGGGGCGACCGTGCGCCGCACGACGTCGCTGCTGCTCGTCGCCGCGACCGTCGCGTCGTTCGCGTACTCGCTGTGGCTGACGTCGGCGAACCCGGCGCCCGCCTACTTCGCCACGACCACCCGCGCCTGGCAGTTCGGCGCCGGCGCGCTGCTCGCCCTCTGGCTCTCGCGGCCGGCACGGCGCCCGACGGGCGACGGTGCCCGCACCGTGCTCAGCTGGGCCGGCCTGGCCGTCCTCGTCTCGTGCGCCCTCGCCTTCGACGACTCCACGCCGTTCCCCGGCACGGCGGCGCTCGTGCCGGTGCTGGGCACCGTCGCCGTCGTCGCCGCCGGCGCACCGTCCGGGCGGCTCGCCCCGACGTCCCTGTTCGCCTGGCGGCCCGTGCAGCAGACCGGCGAGATCTCCTACGCGCTGTACCTGTGGCACTGGCCCGCGATCGTCCTGGCCCCCTTCGTGCTGGGGCACGAGGCCGGCCTGGTCGAACGGGTCGTCCTGCTCGCCGGCGTCGTGCTGCTGGCCGCGGCGACCAAGCGCTGGGTGGAGGACCCGGCGCGCTTCACGGAACGCTGGAGCCTGCACGTCCCCCGACGTGCCCTCGGCGTCACCGCCGCCGGGACCGCCGCGCTCGCCCTCGTCGCCGGGGGCGGGCTCGCCCTGGCACAGCACCACGCGCAGGAGCAGGAGGCGATCGCCGACCGGATCGTCGCGGACCCGCCGTCCTGCTTCGGCGCCGAGGAGATGGACACCGAGCAGCCCTGCGACAACCCCGCCCTCGACGACGTCGTCGTCCCCGCGCCGGTCGCGGTCGCAGACGACGTCGCCGGGCCCCGGGACTGCTTCGTCGACGTCGACGGGACCGCGCTGGCGGACTGCTCCTTCGGCCCGGTCGACGACCCCGACGTGCCGCACGTCGTGCTCGTGGGCGACTCGCACGCCCGCGCCCTGCTCCCCGCGTTCCGGCAGCTCGCCGCCGAGGGGCGGCTCAGCGTCACCGCTCACCTGAAGAACTCGTGCGCCTGGACGACCGGGCCGGTCGACGCCGACGGGAAGCGCGCCCGCACCTGCGAGGAGTGGCGGGACAGGCTCGAGCCGTGGCTGGAGCGGAACGCCGGGTCCACGGACGCCGTCGTCACCACGGGGTACCTCGACTTCCTCTCGGGCAGCCCGGACCGGCAGGCGTCCGACCTCGCCGCCGCGTGGCGGCCCGTCGCCGAGCGGGGGGTCCCCGTCGTCGCGCTCTCGGACAACCCGCAGCACGACCAGGAGCCGTCGCAGTGCCTCGACGGCGGCCTGGCCGCCGACCCCACCCGGTGCGACCTGCCCGAGGACCAGGCGTTCCCCGACCCGCAGGTGTACGAGGAGGCCGCCGACGAGGTGCCCGGCGCCTCGTTCGTCGACCTCACGTCGCTCTACTGCGACGACGGCACCTGCCCCGCCGTCATCGGCGGCGTCAACGTGTACCGGGACACGCACCACCTCACCGCCACGTACGCGCTCACCATGACGCCCTACCTCGAGCGCGAGCTGCGCGACGTCGGCCTCCCGGTCTGACCGGCCTCCTCCCCCAGCGCCGAACAGGCGGTTGACACCGTGATGGACGCTCCTCGGCGCCCATCACGGTGTCAACCGCCTGTTCGGCAGCAAGGTGCGGAGGCTGCCCACAGGTACCGACCGTCCACAGATCGCGCCCGGCCACCGCTGACGTCTCGCTACAGGTGGTGCGGTGGCGGGATGCGCACATTCGCCGGGATCCCCCCTCTGCTCCAGGAGGTGGCCGACGCCCAGGAGGGACTGCTCGGCTCCTCCCAGTGCGAACGGCACGGTGTCGGTGCGGCGCGCCGTTCGCGGCTCGTCGCCGCCGGCCGATGGCACGCCGTGGTGCGTGGGGTGTTCGACGTCGTGCCTGTCCCCCCGCGTGCGCGGACCGCGTCCGACGTGCCCCGGCGCGCGGTCCCACCGCTCGCCACCGCCCGTGTGCCGCTCCTGGCGCCATGGCCGCCGAAGTCACCGGGCGACATCCTGCACGGCCACCTGCGTCGCAGAGAGGCGTGGATCGGCATGCTCGCCTACGGACCCGACGCCATCGCTGTCGGGACGTCCGCGCTCGCGATGCACGGGGTGGAAGGGCTGCCGATCGTGACCCGTCCGGAAGCAGCGCTGCCGTCGGCGTCCCGACGTGCCTCACGTCCCGGAGTGCCCCTGCGACAGTTCGACGACGGACTCTCGACGGTGGAGTTCGGCGACCGTCGCACCGGGCACCGCCGCATCGCGACCGCCCCGTGGGCCCTCGCCCAAGCGGTTCCGGAGCTCCCGATGGCGCATGCGCTCGCGGTGCTGGACTCGGCGCTGCGGCTCGAGGCCGTCGACCGTCATGGCCTCGGGCGTTCCCATGACCACGCCCGCGGGCGCCGCGGCGTCGCGTCCCGTCACGACCTGTGGGACCTGGCCGACCCGCGCGCCGCGTCACCGATGGAGTCGATGGCTCGCTGGCAGTGCCTCGAGGAGGGCGTGCCGCCGGACACGCTCCAGCTTCCCCTGCACGGTCGGTCGGGTCGTCTCCTCGCCGTCGGCGACCTCGCCTGGCGGGTGCCCGGCGGATGGCTCGTCGTCGAGATGGACGGGCGTGCCTGGCACGACGACCTCCCCGGCGGTGACCGGAGGGATCGCGACCGCGACAACTCGCTCACCGTGCTGGGGATCCACCTGCTGAGGTTCGACGGCGGGCACGTCGCCCGCGGGGTGGTCGGCAGCGCGGTCCGCCATGCTCTCGCTGCGGCCCGCCGAACAGGCGGTTGACACCGTTATGGGTGTCGAGTGGCGCCCATAACGGTGTCAACCGCCTGTTCGGCAGCAGGAGGGTTCGTTCGGTGTCAGGCGGTGAGCTTGTTGTCCACCATGGACAGGGCGGAGCCGATCGCCATGTGCATGTCGAGGTACTGGTACGTGCCCAGCCGGCCCCCGAAGTGCACGTCCGGCTCGTCGGCCATGAGCTCGCGGTACCGCTTGAGCCGGTCCCGGTCGGCGGGCGTGTTCACCGGGTAGTACGGCTCGTCACCACGCTCGGCGAAGCGCGAGTACTCCCGCACGATGACGGTCTTGTCGCCCGCGTACTCCCGCTCCGGGTGGAAGTGGCGGAACTCCAGGATGCGCGTGTACGGCACCTCCGTGTCCGCGTAGTTCATCACCGGCGTGCCCTGGAAGTCCCCCACCGGCAGCACCTCGCGCTCGAAGTCCAGCGTCCGCCACGACAACGACCCCTCGGCGTCGTCGAAGTAGCGGTCCACCGGCCCCGTGTACACCACCGGCACCTGACCCACCACGGCCTGCTTGCTCACCGGCTGCGCGTCGTCGAAGAAGTCGGTGGACAGCCGCACCTCGATGTTCGGGTGGTCCGCCATCCGCTCCAACCACGCCGTGTACCCACCCGTCGGCAGGCCCTCGTACGTGTCGTTGAAGTATCGGTTGTCGTACGTGTACCGCACCGGCAGGCGCGAGATGATCGACGCCGGCAGCTCGCGCGGGTCCGTCTGCCACTGCTTGGCCGTGTACCCCTGGATGAACGCCTCGTACAAGGGCCGACCGATCAACGACACGCCCTGCTCGTCCAGGTTCGTCGGGCGTCGGCCCTCGAGCTCCGCCGCCTGCTCGCGCACCAGCGCCCGCGCCGCGTCCGGCCCGTGCGCCGACCGGAAGAACTGGTTGATCGTGCCCAGGTTGATCGGCATCGGGAACACCTCGCCCCGATGCGTCGTGTACACGCGGTGCACGTACGACGTGAACGACGTGAACCGGTTGACGTACTCCCACACCCGCTCGTTCGACGTGTGGAACAGGTGCGCGCCGTACCGGTGCACCTCGATCCCCGTGTCCGGGTCGGTCTCGCTGTACGCGTTGCCGCCCAGGTGGTCACGACGGTCGATCATGAGCACCTTGCGCCCCTGCTCGGCCATCCGCTCGGCGACGGTCAGGCCGAAGAGCCCGGTACCGACGACGACGAGGTCGGTCATGCTGTCCTCCTGGTCAGGGGGTCGGTCGGTCGGGCTCGTAGCCGCCGCGCAGGCGGGTGTACGCGCGGTACCCGGCCTTGCGCACCGACTCCGGCACCACGCGGTAGCCGGCGCGCACCACGACGTTGCGCACCATCTGCGGCCCGGTGAGGAAGCCCTCGGCGTGCAGCGTGCGCTGGAGCGCGAGCTCGGACGCCAGCAGACGGCGGCCACCGCGGCGCGCGTACGCCCCGGCGCCGACGCGGTACAGGACCAGCGGCCGGGTGACGTTCTCCGCGTCCGCGCCGCCCGCGATCATGCGGGCGAAGAGCAGGTAGTCCTCCATGAGGTCCAGGTGCTCGTACCCGCCCGCCGCGGCGACGGCGGAGCGCCGGTACACGACCGACGGGTGGTTGAAGGGGTCGCGGAACCGGGCCGTGGTCGCGATGTCCGCGCCCGTCGGCGGCACGCGCACCATGCCGGGCGCGTGCTCGTCGTCGTCGAACTCCTGGATCGCGGAGCCGACGATGTCGCACCCGGCGGCCACGAGCGGCACCTGCACGGCGAACCGCTCGGGCCGGGAGATGTCGTCCGCGTCGGCGCGCGCCACGATCTCGTGCTTGCACGCCTCGAGCCCGGCCTCCAGCGCGCGGGCGAGGCCGACGTTCTTCTCCAGGGGCACCAGGGTCACGGGGACGTCGGTGAGCTCGTGCAGGCGGCCGAGCACGGCGGCGACGTCGTCGCCGACGGGCCCGTCGCGGACGACCACGACCTCGTCCGGGCGCAGCGTCTGGTCCCGCGTGACGGACAGGAAGCCGCGTTCCAGGTGCGCGGCGTCGTCGCCCGCGTACACGGGCAGCAGCACGGAGAACCGGTGGTCGTCGAGGGCGCCCCGGACGACGGCGGGCACGGTGGTCGCCGCGGCCTTGCGGGCGGCCGGTCGCCCGGCGGCGTCGTCCTGGGCGAGCTCCAGCCGCGCCACGCTGAGGGCGGCGGGCCCGACCCCGGCGAGCACCTCGGTGTCGGCGCGCGGCCGGCGCACGATCCCGTGCCACAGCCCCCGGCCGCCGGCCTTGAGGAGGGTGCCGCGGGCGGAGGAGCGCACGACGGTGCGGGCCCAGCGCCGCAGCGTGGAGCCGCCGTAGAGCAGCCGCTCGGAGGGCGCGAGCGCCGAGGAGCGCGTGAACGTCCACACCTTGTTGCGCACCTCGAAGTAGAAGCGCGGGCCGGGGTCGTGGTCGGTGCCGACCAGCCGGGCGGTGCGGTGCTCGACGACGCTGCCCGGGACGTACAGACCGGTGCCGCGGCGCAGCAGTCGGGTCGAGTACTCGAAGTCGTCGTTCCAGATGAAGAAGTCGCTGACGGGCAGGCCATGCTCGCGCACCGCGTGCGCGTCGACCAGCATCGACACGAACGACATGGACCGCACCGGCATCGCGCCGGCGGCGCGCGCCCGCGCCAGCTCGGCCGGCGACGCGCCCGGCCGGCTGCGCGGCGTGTTCATCGGGTGGTCGCTGCCGTCGGTCCACACGACGCGGCTGGCCATCGCGGATACGTCGCCGGCATAGGCGTCGCGCGCGCCGAGCAGGGCCTCGAGGGCCGTCTCGGTGGGGACGGTGTCGTCGTCCATGAGCCACACGAGGTCGGCGTCGAGGTCGGCGACGGCGGTCGCGAGCCCGACGGCGAACCCGCCCGCGCCGCCGGTGTTGCGCTGGAGCGCCACGACGTCGGGGGCGCTGGGATGGGTGCGGGCGACCTCGAGGGCGTCGTCGGTCGACGCGTTGTCGACCACGACCACGCGGTCGACGGGCCGGCTCTGGGCGGCCAGCGCGTCGAGGGCCGCGACGAGCAGCGCGGCCCTGTTGTACGACACGACGACCGCGACGACGGTGGGAGTGGACATCCCGCACATCCTAGTGGTGCTCGGAGGGGCGGTGGTCCCCGCCCGGTCCGTCGTGCGCGGCGTCCGCGGAACGCGCGAAGGTCGCGCGCCACGTCGCCGGTGCCGCCAGTGCCGGGGCCGCGGCGCGCCAGCGCCGGGACACCGCGCCCCACCGCGCCGCGAGACGCACGTGGGCCACCGCCGTCGCGCCCGCGAGGCGCCACGCGCGGCGCCGGTCGTGGCGCAGCCAGGTCCCGGAGGCGCCGTCGCCCGCCAGCACCAGCACGGAGTCGTGCTCGGGCACCTCCCACCAGGTGGCCTGGTCGCGGCTCAGCGCGCCCCGCGGCATCCCCCGGGGTGCGGGGCGGAGGTTGCGCGCCAGGCCGCGCAGCGTGAGCCGCACGAGCGCCCCCGCCGAGGTGGGCTTCGGTCGGGCCGGCGCCGTCCAGCGCCGTGCGGCCGCGGCGTCGAACACCGCCTCCCCCGGCCGGTAGGTGATCGTCTCGGGGTAGGCCGCGCCCACCGCGCGCGAGGCGGGGACGACGTCGCCGAGCCCCGCGTGCAGGTCGCCAGGGCCGGTGAGCAGGTCGCGCAGCGCCCGGACGTGCAGGTCCACCGGGTAGTACCGCATCCCCAGCAGCAGCTTGAGGTCGGTGGCGAGCAGGGTCGCCAGGAGCAGGCCGCCGCGGGGGCGCCGGGCGTGCAGCAGCGCGGCCGCGATGCGGTTGCGCACGTGGACGTACGCCTGCCACTCGACGGTGTCGTCCTTCTCCGTCCACGCCACGTGCCACAGCGCCGCGCCCGGGAGGGACACGGTGGCGTGGCCGGCGTCGCGCGCGCGCAGGCCGAACTCGGCGTCGTCCCACTTGAGGAACAGCGGCAGCGACAGACCGACGTCGCGCAGGACCGCGGTGGGGATGAGGCACATCCACCAGCCGTTGAAGTCGCTCTCGCCGCGCGCGTGCAGCCAGGGGGTGCCGCGCAGCGGCGCGGCGGCGAGGTCGTGCCACTGCTGGTCGGCCTCGGGCGGGCCCCAGTTGAAGCTCCGCTCGTGCACCACCTCGCTGAACGAGTTGAGCACCGTGGGGCGGTTCAGGTCGAACATGTGCCCGCCCACGACGACGGGCTCGCGCGCGGCGCGGTGGAACCGGATCGCGCGCAGCAGCGCCTCGGGCTCCACCTCGACGTCGTCGTCGAGGATGAGGACGGCGTCCGCGCCGTCGTGGTCCAGCGTCTCGAGCATGCCGCGAGAGAACCCGCCGGAGCCGCCGAGGTTGGGCTGCTCGACGACCGTGAGCTGGTCGCCGAGGGCCGCGGCGACCTCCGGGTAGTCGGGGTGGTCGACCAGGCGTCGCGTGCCCTGGTCGACCACGAACACCGTCCCGACCGCGTCGCGGAGCACCTGCGACGACGCGATCCGGCGCAGCGTCGCGACGCAGTACTCCGGCTTGTCCATGGTGGTGATCGACAGGCACACGTCGCCCGTCCGCCGCGGCGCGACGTCCACGAGCCAGCGCGCGCCGGTGACCACGACGTCGGCGTCGCCCGCGTCCACCTCGAACCAGAGCCAGCCGCCGTCGGCCATGCCCGAGACGTCGGCGTCGAGCACCACCGTGCCGCCGTCGACCGGCGAGGACGCCACGACGGACGCCACTCCCCGTGCGTCCGAGCGGACGAGACGCAGCGTGCCGGCGCCGGCGGCCGCGGCCTCCAGCCGCACGGTGCCCACGCCGGCCCAGCGCACCCAGTACGAGGCGGGGAACGCGGAGAAGTACGTGGCGAACCCCTGGCTCGCGCCCGCCGGGACACGGACCGCGCCGTCGTCGACGACGGCGGGCCCCTCCTCCACGGTCAGGGCTCGGCGGTCGGGTGGGAGCGTCAGGATCAGCTGTTGCGCCAGGTGCACGCGCCCGACCCTAGCGTCCGCCGCCGGCCGGGCCGGCCTCCCGGCTCCTCATGCCCCGCCCGCTACCACCTCGCCACGGCGATCTTGCTGATCCGCACCGGCTTGCCGGAGTCCAGCGTCTTGAGCGTGACCGTGCCGCTCGTCCTCGGTACCCACACCGTGAAGATCCGGTCCCCGTCGGACGCCCTGCCGAAGTCCAACGTCTCGATCGCCTTCCCGCCGACGCGCACCTGCAGGCGTCCGTCCGAGGGGCTGGTCGCCCCGCGGATCACGACGCGACGCACCTGCTTGGCGCCCGGGAGCTGGACGTAGGCGCCCTTCGTCGTGGTGCGGTACGCGTAGTCGCCGAAGTAGGACGAGCTGGTGACCTTCTTCCACCCGGACGACCGCTTCCAGCTGGAGGGGCTGACCGCCCTGTTGGTCCGCGCCAGGCTGGTGAGCGGTCCACGGCGATGGTCCGAGTCGACGGCGCGCACGGCGAGCTCGCGGGACTGACCGGTGCTCTGGCTGAGCGTGATCGAGGTCGCGGACGTCAGCTTCACCTCCCGCCAGTAGTACGTGTACGGCATGCCCTCGTTCCACTTCGCGTAGCGCTGCAGCACCTGGTAGCTCACCGCGCCCGAGACGGGCTTCCACCGGTAGGTCGACCTGCCGTTCCACTGCACCGGGACCTGGTTCGACGTCGGATCGACGCGCGTGGGCGCCTTGACCTTCGGGACGATCGAGCCGTATTTCTTGATCGCGGCGTCGCGCCGCGAGTCGGCGCCCGCGCGGATCGTGCCCATCTTGGCCGCCAGGTACTGCCCCGGACAGGCCGTCAGGTTGGTGGTGCGGTGCATGAGCACCGTCGGCACCCGGACGTCGGTGCCGGGCTTGGCGCGCGTCCCCGAGCCCGTGCTCCCGCCGGTCGGGAGCACCACGGTCCCGCGCGGGTTGATCCCGTACGTGTAGCTCTTCCAGGCGACGACCCGGGCGAGCGCGGTGACGAGGGCGCTCGACGGCTGCGCCGTGTCGAAGCTCCCCATCGCCGAGATCCCGATGGTGCCGGTGTTGTAGCCGCCTGCTTGTGCGCCGACCGGGTTGTCCCACCGCGACTTCTTGCGTCCCTCGAAGATGTTGCCGAACTTGTCCACGAGGAACTGGTAGCCGATGTCCGGCCAGCCCCGGGACTTCGTGTGGTACGCGTAGACGCCGCGCACCAGCGCCGCGGACTGGCTCTCCTTGTAGCTGTTGGTGCCTGCCGTGTGGTGGATGTAGATGGCCTTGAGCTTGCCCGAGAGCTCCGGCCACCGGCCGGAGAGGGACTCGTCCGCCCCCCACCCGGAACGGCTGACGATCTTCGGACGGATCTCGGTCCCGGTGCCGGCGTCGGCCGACGCCGCGGGGGCCGACTCCTGGCCCACGGACGCGTCGGCCCGCGAGGTCCCCGGGTCCACGACGTCCACCTTCAGGCCGGTGGGCGGTGCCCCGCTGTCGGTGCGCACCCGGGCCTGGACGCCGTCGGCCCCCGCCGTCACGAGCGGCTCGGTCCCCGCGCGCCCGCCGGCCACGTCGGTGTCGTCGATCCCGAGCGACTGCCACTCGCTCCACGTCCCGGACTCCCGCACCCGCACCGCCACCTCGGTCACCGTCGCGGTCGACGCCTCGTCCCACGTCACCCCGGCCACCATGAAGTCCTGCGTGGTGGTGCGTTCGCTCAGCGCCGCGAGCGCCCCCTCGTCCGGCTCGGGCGCGGGGACGTCGCTGAGCGTCTCCGCCCCCTCCACCGCGGCGGTGTCCCCGGCGGTCTCGGCCGCGGCGTCGTGCTCGTGCCCGACGGCGTCGTCGAGCGCCCCCTTCTCCTGCCGGGCGTCGGGGTCGATGCCCCGCACCAGGACGTCCTCCACGTCCGGGGCGACGGCGTGCGCCTTCGGGACCGGGAGGGAGACCGTGGGAAGCACGACCCCCGCGAGGGCCAGCGCCACGACGGTCGACGTCGTGACGGCGGTCCGTGCCGCCCGTCGAGCCCTGGGTGTCGTCGTCATGCTCGTCTCCGCTCGTCCAGCTCTGGTCGATCGCCGATCGGTCTGACCGGACCGACGGGCCTCGGTCGACCCGCGTGGCGCATCGTCGCGCCGGGCACCTGACCCGCACGACGATAGGGACGGATCGGCCTGTCAGCACCTCGAACCCGGGAGCTCGGGCTGCTCCGCGCCTCCGGATGCTGGCGCGCGGCCCCTGGTGCACAGTGCTTGAGGGGGTGCATGACCATGACGCAAGAATTCTCGACCGGGCGGGCCGCGACCCGCCGACCGCGCCGGGCGCGGACCGCTCTCGCCGCGGTCGTCGCCGGTGTCCTGGCGGTGAGCGGCACCGTCGTGGCGGCGACGTCCGCGGAGGCCGCGGTGCCGTCGTCCTTCACGCTGACGGGCTCGGGTTTCGGCCACGGCGTGGGGATGTCGCAGTACGGCGCCTACGAGATGGCGCGACGGGGGGCGCCCAGCTGGGACGTCCTCCAGCACTACTACGCCGGCGGGAAGGTCGCCTGGAAGGACACGACCGGCAACAACATCCTGGTCCAGGTCTACGGCAAGGACCCGCTCGGGCGGTCCGGGTACGGCGACACGAAGACGACGACCACGGTCACGGTGCGCGGCGGTGACTGGCGCCTCGCGGACGAGGACGGCAAGACGCTGGCCTCCGGCTCCGGCACGGAGACCTTCGCGGTCACGGTCACGGCCGGCGGCCGGTCCCGGATCACGGTGAACGGCGACAAGTACTACGACCAGCTGCTGCGCATCACCTGGTCGGGCACCCGGTATTACAAGCCCACGGGGAAGACGGCGGTCGCGACGGTGTCCGGGGCGCACGGCTCGTACAAGCACGGCCGCCTCACGACGACGGCCCACGGCGGCGTCCCCAACATCACCAACGACGTGCTGCTCAACACCGAGTACCTCTACGGGATCGCGGAGATGCCGTCGTCGTGGGGGCTCAACGGCGGCCTGTCCGCCCTGGCGGCGCAGGCGATCACCGCCCGCTCGTACGTCATGACCAAGCCGCTCCTCGCCGCGTGCCGGTGCAACGTCGTCGACGACGTGCGCGACCAGTACTACTCCGGCTGGAAGAAGGAGAGCGAGGGGACGGACGCCCGGTACGGCAAGGTCTGGAAGAAGGGCGTCGACGCCACCACCTCGAGCCGCACCCGGGCCCGGGTGCTGACCTACGGCGGCAAGGCCGTCGCCGCGCACTACTTCTCCTCCAGCGGCGGGCGGACGGCGAACTCGGAGGACGTGTGGTCGTCGAAGATCGCCTACGAGCGGTCGGTGTCCGACCCGTACTCGAAGGCGGCGCCGGGCAACTCGTACGCGTCGTGGACCCGCAAGCTGACGCAGGCGCAGGCCCGCGCGCTGTTCGGGCTGTCGAACGTGCAGTCGATCAAGGTCACCGCGAAGTGGTCCAGCGGTCAGGCGCGCACGCTCACGGCGACGTCGTCGACCGGGAAGACGGCGAAGGTGACCGGTAAGGCCGACACGATCCGGTCGACGGTGGGCAAGCGCACCACGGCGGGCTCGATGCCCGCCGCGTGGATCACGAAGATCACCGCGGTGTCCTAGCGACCGGCCTCGTCACAGGGGGCGGGCGTCGCTCTCCAGCAGCACGGGGACGCCGTCGCGCACCGGGTACGCCAGGGGCCGGTCCGGGTCGGTCGAGCGCAGCTCGGGCTCGCCGTCCGGGCCGACGGCGTCGACCAGCTCGGCGCCCGTCACCGGGCAGCGCAGGATGCTCCGCACCCAGGGGTCGATGGAGATGGTCATGCGTCCTCCGTCCGCACGAGCGACAGGACGTCGTCGCGCACCTTCACCATGATGTCGTCGTCGGCGGCCTCGACGTTGAGCCGCAGCAGCGGCTCCGTGTTCGACGCGCGCAGGTTGAACCACCACTGCGGGTGGCCGTCCCAGTGCGCCACGGTGAGGCCGTCGAGCTCGTCCACGTCCGCCTGCGGGTAGGCCGTGGCGTACGCCTCGCGCACCCGCGCCGCCGCCGCGGCGGCGTCCGCCACCGTCGAGTTGATCTCGCCGGACGCCACGTACGGCGAGTACATCTCCGCGAGCACCGACAGCGGGTGCGGCTGGCCGCCGAGCGCCGCCAGCACGTGCAGGGCGGCGAGCATGCCCGTGTCCGCGAAGAAGAAGTCGCGGAAGTAGTAGTGCGCGCTGTGCTCGCCGCCGAACACGGCGTCGTGCTGCGCCATCTGCGCCTTGATGAACGAGTGGCCCACGCGGGTGCGCACCGTCGTCGCGCCCGCGGCCTGCAGCAGGTCGGGCACGGCGCGGGAGGTGATGAGGTTGTGGATCACCGTGGGCGTGCGGCCCGCCTCGAGCTCCTTGGCCACCTCGCGCAGCCCCACGAGCGCCGTGACCGCGGACGGCGAGACCGGGTCGCCGTGCTCGTCGACGACGAAGCAGCGGTCGGCGTCGCCGTCGAACGCGAGTCCCAGGTCGGCGTCGTGCTCGACGACGGCGGCCCGCAGGTCCTCGAGGTTCTTCGGGTCCAGCGGGTTGGCCTCGTGGTTCGGGAAGCTGCCGTCCAGCTCGAAGTACAGGGGCACGACGTCGAGGGGCAGCGCCGGCAGGCCCGCGGCCGTGCCCAGCACCGCCGGCACGGTGTACCCGGCCATGCCGTTGCCCGCGTCCACGACGACCTTGAGCGGCCGGATCCCCGACACGTCCACGAGGCCGCGCAGGAACGCCGCGTAGTCGGCGAGGGTGTCGACGTCGCCGACCGACCCCGGCGTCGCCGTCGCGTCGTCGTCGGAGGCGGGGGCCGGCGGGTCGTCGAGGAGGCGCTGCGCCAGCTCGCGGACGTCGGCCAGGCCGGTGTCCTGCCCGACCGGTCGGGCACCCGCGCGGCACAGCTTGATGCCGTTGTAGACGGCGGGGTTGTGCGACGCCGTGAACATCGCGCCCGGGGCGTCCAGCGCGCCCGACGCGTGGTAGAGCCCGTCCGTGGAGCACAGGCCGATCCGCACGACGTCGACGCCGGCCGCGGTGACGCCCGCGGTGAACGCGTCGACCAGCTCCGGCCCGGACTCGCGCATGTCGTGCCCGACGACGACCCGGGTCGCGCCCTCCGGCGCCGCCACCACACGGGCGAAGGCGGCGCCGATCGCGCGGGCCACGTCCGGCGAGAGCTGGTCGGGCACGGTGCCGCGCACGTCGTACGCCTTGATGATTCGGGCCAGGTCGATCGTCACGACCCACAGCGTACGTGCCTGCCGCTCCCCGGGGCGGGTGGTTCTGCGGGCGGAGTTCCGCCCCGCGCGGCGCCGCGGGGGCGCGCGTGTGGAAGGGTGGTCCCGTGCCCGAGCTCTACCCGCTGGAGAACACCGTCCAGCACGCCGACTGGGGGTCGCGCACGCGGATCCAGGAGCTGTTGGGCACCGAGCCCGACGGCACGCCGGCCGCCGAGCTCTGGCTGGGCGCCCATCCCAGCGCACCGTCCCGGGTGAACGGCGACGGCTCCCTCCTGGAGCTCGTGCGCTCGGCCCCGGACGCGATGCTGGGCCGACGGGTCGCCGACGAGTACGGGCCGCGGCTGCCCTACCTGCTCAAGGTCCTCGCGGCCGAGCGGGCGCTGTCGCTCCAGGTGCACCCGAAGCCGCACGCGGCACGCGCGGGGTTCAACCGGGAGAACCGGCGGGGGCTGCCCCCGGGCGACCCGGGGCGCTCGTTCCACGACGACCAGCACAAGCCCGAGATGGTCGTCGCGCTGACCGAGTTCGACGGGCTGGCCGGCTTCCGGGCGCCGCGCGCCGTGCTCGACCTGCTCGACGGGCTCGACGGCGACCTCGTGGACGCCGTTCGCGCCGTCCTGCGGGCCGACCGCTCCCCCGGCGGCGTGAAGGCCGCGTTCTCCCGCCTCGTCGCCGCGCGCCGCGACCCGGGCGCGCCGGCCGACGTCTCGACGACGGTCGCGTCCGTCTCCGCGCGCCTCGCCGGGGGCTCGCCGTCGTCGCGCGCCGACGCGACCGTGCTGCAGCTCGCCGAGCAGCACCCGGGAGACCCGGCCGCGCTCGCGTCACTGCTGCTGAACCGGGTCACGCTCGACCCCGGCCAGGGCCTCTTCCTCCCGGCCGGCGAGGTGCACGCGTACCTGTCCGGCCTCGGCGTCGAGATCATGGCGTCGTCCGACAACGTGCTGCGGGCCGGCCTCACCACCAAGCTGGTCGACGAGGTCGCGCTCGTCGAGTGCGCGTCGTTCGTGCCGCGACCGCCGCAGCCGCCCCGCACGCGACCCGCCGGCGGGCGGGGCCAGGTGACCACCTACCGCGCCCCGGTGCGGGAGTTCGCGCTCACCGTCGCCGACGTCGACCCCGCCGAGGACGTCGACCTGCCCGCCGAGGGGCCCCGCATCGTGCTGTGCCTCTCCGGCGACCTCAAGCTCACCGCCGAGGCCTGCCCCGCCCCCGCGACGCTGCACCGCGGCGGCTCCGTGTTCGTGCCGCACGACGCCGGGGAGCTGCGGCTGTCCGGCTCCGGGCACGCGGTGTGCGCGTGGGTCCCCTGACGGGACCGTGCGGACGACCGGGACGCGTCAGTCGGCCTCGCGCAGCACGCGCAGGTGGCCACGACGGGCGGTCTCGGTGACGGACGACGGCTCGCCCGCCGGCTCCTGGCGCACCCGCCCCGCCTCGCGGACGGCCTCCGCCAGCGCGGACAGGTCGTCGGGGGACGGCGCCGGTTCCTCGAACGCAGGGGTGAGGCGCACGACCTCCCACCCTCGGGGCGCGGTCAACCCTTCGGCGTGCTGGGCGCACAGGTCGTAGCTGTGCGGCTCGGCGTGCTGCGCGAGCGGACCCAGCACGGCCGTGGAGTCCGCGTACACGTACGTGAGCGTCGCGACCGCGGCATGCGTGCATGCCGTGCGCGAGCACTGCCTCACCGATCTCACGCGGGGAGAATACGCCGCGGTCGGGGGCGCGTGCGCGGGGCTCGCCGGTCGGTGCGGGTCGTGACCGCACCGTGACCCGGGCATCGGGACCGGCATCGGCACCGGGATCGGCACCGGGATCGGCACCGGCATAGGCTCGACGCGTGCACCACGCCTCCCGCCCCGACGACCGCCCCGAGCCCCGTCCGGAGCCGGGACCCGCTCCCGTCGTGCCGCCGACACGTCGCCGCGACCGCCGCGGGCGCGGGGTGCGCGGGCCTCTCCTGCCGCCCGGGATGCCGGCGTACCGCACCCGCGCGGAGCAGTTCGACGACCTGGTGCTCGACGTCGTCGAGCTGCTGCAGCGCCGCTGGGGCCCGCAGCTCGCGGGCACGGAGTTCGCCGTCGAGGACGTGCCGCCGTCCGAGCCCGCGCCGTGGGAGTCCGACGGCGTCCCGCTGGGCCGCTGCTTCCCGGCCGAGTCTGGCCGGCCGGCGCGCGTCGTGGTGTACCGCCGCCCGGTGGACTTCCGCGCCGCCGACGACACCGACCGCGCCGACCTCGTGCGCGACGTCGTCGTCGAGCAGGTGGCGCACCTGCTGGCACGCACGCCCGAGGAGATCGACCCCGGCTACGACTCCTGACCGCGCGGGGTCCGTCGGGCCGGGTCGTCAGCCGGCGTCGACGGTGCGCACCTCGACGGCGCCCGGGGTGGTGACGGCCGCGGTCGGCGCGACGGCGGCCAGCAGGGTCCCGGAGTCGTCGGTGCCGTCGTCGGCGCGGAGCACCGCGGCCCACGTGACGGCCAGGTCGCCGCTGCCCCCGTCGGCGCGGTCGACGCTCACCCCGGCGGGCACCGTGCCCTCCGCCGCCACGTCCTCGAGCGCGACGGGCGTCGTCACCCCTGCGGTGAGCTCGACGTCCTCGCTGCCGATCTCGTCCCCCGACGCGTCGTAGACCTTCACCGTGACGCCCGCCGTGCCCTCGGGGTCCACGTCGGGGCCGCGGTCGTCCGGCGCGGCGGCGAGCGTGAGGCCGGCCCGCACGCCCCCCGGCACCGCCAGCTGGCCCGCGGGCCCGGCGCCGTCCGAGCGGCGGACCTGCTGGGCCGCCGACCACGCCACGTCGTACGGGGTGCCGTCCACCACGGCGTCGTCCGGCTGCCGTCCCGGCTGGTCCGTCCGTGCGGCGCCCACGACCGGCACGTCCGCGTCCACGACCATCGTGTACCAGCCCTCGGGAAGACCGCCGAGGGGCACGTCCGTCACCACGCCGGGGTCCAGCTCCACCTCGTCGGCGCCGCGCAGCACGACCGGCCCCGACGGCCCGTACACGGTGACCCGCGCCGTCCCGCCCTGCTCGCCGGGCGCCAGGAGCCGCAGCCGCGGGGCGTGCGGGTCGTCCACGGCCTCGCCCCGGCTCTGCACCGCCCCGACCGCGAGAGACTCCCGCGGCGACGCGCCGGCCGTCAGCAGGTCCACCCCGGCCGGGAGCAGGCCGTCGATGGCCTGGGTCTGCAGGCTCGCGTTGACCCGGGCCCCGGCCGCGCGCACGTTGACCGCGAGCCGGTCCTGCTCCGGCGCCACCGACTCCAGCCGGGTCGTGACCTGCTCGTGCGGCGCGACGGTGAACGTCCCCTGACCGCCGAGGGCCACGGGGCCGCCCGGCCCGTACACGTCGAGTGCCACCGTGGCCGGCTGCTCCGACGGGTTCTGCACCGTGAGCGTGGCGGTCGACCCCACCTCCGTGCTGCCGCCCACCAGCCACTGCGACGTCGACGGGGCGGTGCAGACGCCCGCCCCGAGCCCGCGCAGGTCGCCCTGCGTCGTCACCGACCCCAGCGTCCCGGCCGCGCGGAACGGCTCGTCGGCCACCGGAGTCGCCCGCAGCACGCGGGTGGCGTCCACGCCACCCTGCCAGGCGGCCGCGGCCTCGCCCGTGGTGAGCGCCTCCGGGTCCTTGCCGCCGAGGGCGGTGGTGCGCGCGCCGTCCTCCGCGTCGCCCAGGACGAGCGCGCCCAGGCCGCTGGTCGTCGGCACTGGCGTGGCGTCGAACTGCTGGTCGCCGACGTCGGCACCGTCCGGCAGCGCGACCGGCGTCGGGCAGACGAGCGTGGCGTCCGCCGGCTGCACCCCGACGGTGCGCGTCCCCGCGGCCACGGCCTGCTGCTCCGCACCCGTCCACGACTGCGCCCACTGGTCGCCCAGCACGGCCACGGCCGCCAGCGCCCCGACGGCCGCCACCCCGGTGACCGCCGCCGCCGTCGCGCGCACGCCGCGCCGCACCCGGGTGGTCCGCACGTCCTCGTCCGCCTTCCCGGCGCGCTTCCGTGGCGCCGTCATCGTCCCCGCCGCCGTCCGACCGGCAGCGCAAGCAGCGCGTGCACCAGGAGCACCAGGCCGGCCGCGGCCAGCCAGGCCGTGCGGTGCGGCGCCTCGAACCACACCCGCACGTGGCCCGCCTCGGGGCCGGCCGCGAACGCCTGCGTCCCCCCGGCGTCCACGGCCGGGAGCCGCCGCCCGTCGAGCGTCGCGTGCCAGCCGGCGTCCGCCGTCTCCGCGATCCGCAGCGTGCGGTCCTCGCCGCCCTCGGCGAGCCGGCCGCCGGCGCTCGTCCCGTCGGACGGGACCGTCCGCACCGCGTCCTTCGGCGCGAAGAACGGGGTGGGCGCGCCGTCCTCCGCGGCGTCACGGGTGCCGTCGTCGGTGCCGTCGTCCTTCAGCACGGTCGCCCAGCCCGGCGCGGGCCCGTCGGTCGTGACGCGCCAGACGAGCGTGCCCTCCTCGGTCACCCGCGCGAGGCCCGGCACGAGGTCGAGCGTGGTGGCGAGCTCCGCGTCGCCGCCGGCGGGGACCTGCACGGCACCGATGCCGAGCGCCGCGAGCCGGTCGACGACGTCGGTCGAGCGCCCGGTCGCGACCTCCGCCACGACCTGGTCCAGCAGCGTGGTGTCGGTGCGCTCGGCACCGCCCACCAGGCCGGCGGCCCGGGCACGCACCACGGTGGAGGAGTCCTCGAGCCGGGTGCCGTCCGCGTGCAGCAGCGCGTAGTCGACCACCGCCGTGCCCGACGCGTCGGCCTCGCCGCCCGGCTGCACCCGGTCGACCTGCAGCACCCGGGCGGACCGCGGCGGCGCCTGCATCTGGGTGCCGACGGCGGGCACCACGGCGGTCTCGGCCGCGCGCAGGTCGCCCACCCGGCCGCCGGAGGAGCCGAGCGCCCACGAGGCGAGCTGAGCCACCGGCAGCGCGAGGGCCACGACGGCGACGACGACGACGCCCGCGGTCGCGGCCCGCCCTGCCCCGCGCGTCTCCCGGGCGACCGGCTCCGCCGTCGGCACCCGCCCGGCCGACGGCAGCGCGCAGATCGCGGCGGCGCCCAGCCCGAGCAGCAGCACCGACAGCCCGACGCCGGGCCAGCCGGTCACGCTCGCGGCCGTGCCGTCGGCCGCCGACCCGCTCGCCACCGCCGTCGCGACGGCGAGCACCGCCGTCGTCAGCCCCTCGGCCCCGGCGAGCCACGCCAGGCGTACCCCGCGCACCGCCCGGGGCCGGACCAGCGCGACGGCCGCCAGCGCCAGGACGGCGCCGCCCAGCAGGGCCGGGCCCACCACGGCCGCGCGGCCGAGCGCGCCGTCGGTCCCGAGCCAGGTCTCGAACCACGCGGTGTCCCCGGGCAGGCCGAGCAGCAGCTCCACGGCCGTGGGCGTGCCGGACGCGACCAGCGGGGCCCCGGGCTCGGCCACGAGCAGCCGCCAGCCGCCGTCCGACCACGTGCCGAGCACCTCGCCCCAGAACGGCAGCGGCACCACCACGGCCGGCAGCAGCACCAGCAGCAGGGCGCGCCACGCGCGGCGCACCAGCAGCGCGCCGACCGCGATCAGCACCGCGGCCACGGGCAGCAGCACCGGGGCCGCGCAGACGGCGACGGCCAGCAGCAGACCGGCGGCGCCGGCCGCGCCCAGGGAGCCGCGCCGCCGCCCGGGCGCGAGCGCGACGTCCCGCGCGTGCACCCCCACGGTGCGGAGCACGGCGACGAGCAGCCACGGCAGCGTGAGGTGCACGACGACCGCCCCCAGCCGACCCGAGCCGAGCGACGCGAGGAAGCCGGGCGCCGCGGCCCAGGCGAGCGCGGCCACCGCCCGCACCACGACCGACCGCGTCAGGGCGCCGGCCGCGAACCAGCCGCCGAGGGCCGCCAGGGGCAGCGCGACGAGGACCAGCGCGTTCACCGCCGTCTGCAGCCCGCCGCCGGCCAGCACGGCGAACGCCGTGAGCGGCAGCAGCAGCGGGTCGGCCGGCGCGCGGACCCCGAGACCGTCGCGCACCCAGCCCGACGTCGCCGCCTCCCACACGTCGCCCACGGTGCCGGGGGCCGGCAGCAGCCCGCCGCCCACGACCCGGCCGCCGTCGGCCAGCACGCCCTGCCACGGGCCGAAGAGGGCGACGTCGAGCGCCACCACGGCGACCACCACGACCGCCAGCACCGTGCGGCGCGTGCGCCCGAGCCGCCGCAGGTCGGCGCGCTCCAGCTCGCTCGGCGCCCATCGGGCGCGCTGCGCCTCGGCGCGGGCCAGACGCGCGTCCCGGCGTTCGCCGGCCACCTGCCGCCACGTGCCGAGCAGCGGCGTCAGCACCCGCCGCGGGAGGCGCCGGGTGCGGGCCGCGCGCCGTCGGGCGCGGTAGAGCGGCACCAGGCGCAGCGTCGTGACCACGGCCGCCACGAGCTCGTCGCGGGCGTGCGCGGGCCGCTTGAGCGCCAGCCGGTACATGGCCGCGAACGGCGCCCACAGGAGGGTGGCGAGCCAGACGAACGGCAGCAGGGGCAGCGGGGTCTCGACGAGCCGCAGGTAGAGCTGGCTGCGGCGGCGGGCGTAGCGGGACGCCTCGAGGTCGGGCGTCGTGGCCTCGCGCCCGCGCAGGCCGAGCAGCGAGGCCTGCGCGTGCTTCACGACGGCGTCGGGCACCACGACCACGCGGTGGCCGGCGAGCCGGGCCCGCCGGCACAGGTCGAGGCCGTCGCCGAACGGGCCGAGCTCCGGGTCGGTGCCGCCCAGCTCGGCCCACACGTGGGCCCGCACCAGGGCGCCCGCCAGCCCGACGGCGAGGACGTCCTCGCGGGCGTCGTGCTGCCCCTGGTCGATCTCGGTGTCGTCGATGCCGGTCATGCGGCGACCGAGCGGCGACACGGTGCTGCCCACCTCGATCAGCATGCTCGCGTCGGGGGCGGGCGTGCCGTCGGCGGCGACCGGCCAGCGGCGCTGCTTGCAGCCCGCGACGGCCACGGCGCTCGAGTGCTCGACGGCGCGCAGCAGGCGCGACAGGGCGTCGGGCTCGGGGGCGGAGTCGTCGTGCAGGATCCACAGCCAGCCGGTCTCCGGGACGCCGACGACCTCCTGGGCGCGGTCCACCGCCTCCCCGAGGCTGCGGACCCCCGACGCCGTGACGAAGCGGGCGCCGCCGAGGCGCAGGTCCGGGTGCGCGGTGGACTCCGACGCGCCCACGTCGACCACGACGACCTCGTCCGCGCCGCGCTCCTGCCGCGCGAGCGCGTCGAGGGTGGCGTCGAGGAAGCGGGTGCGGCCACGGGTCACGACCACGGCCGTCACCGTGACGACCAGCGGGACGGCACCGGTGCCGTCGAGCGTGCGGTCGGGCGCGACGGCGACGGTCGCGCCCGTGGGGGCGACCTCCCCGCCGGGGCGGGCTGGGATCGGGTGCGCAGCAGTCATCCTGCCCGCCATGATGCGACGGGCCCCGATCCGGTCGTGGGATATCCGTCCCGAGCGTGTCGGGCCGGACATCCCGTCGAGCGTCGGGTCAGACGGCGCGGCGCTTCAGCTTGCGGCGCTCCCGCTCGGAGAGCCCGCCCCAGATGCCGAACCGCTCGTCGTTCGCGAGCGCGTAGTCCAGGCACTCGGCCCGGACCTCGCAGGACGTGCAGACCTTCTTGGCCTCACGCGTGGACCCGCCCTTCTCCGGAAAGAAGGCCTCCGGGTCGGTCTGGGCGCACAGCGCCCGTTCCTGCCATCCCAGGAGCGTCTCGTCGTCGGTCGTAGCGTCGCCGAACAGCGGAAGCACCGGCGCGACGCGCTCGGGCTCTCGGCCGACGTCTGACGGGAAGACCCCCCGGTCCCCATCGAGCAAGTTCCACATGGCGTGCCCCTCCATGCCGTTCTCTAGGGAAACTGCATACCTGGAATTACACGCGTGTCCTTCGGAGGCGTCAAGTCGAAATGTGCTAGTGATTGCGATCTCCACTGCCCATTCACAAGCCTGGCGTCCTGTGCTAGCCCGGGCACTCGTAGGCTGACCTGCGTGAATCCGCTCCCCGCCGCCGGTCGCACCCCCACGACGATCTCTCAGGTGATGGATCTCGTCCTGTCCGACCCGGGGCGTCCCCGCCTCACCTGGTACGGCGACGAGGGCGAACGTGTCGAGCTGTCCGGAGCCGTCCTGCAGAACTGGGTGAGCAAGACCGTGAACCTGCTCGTGGAGGAGTTCGACGCCGCGCCCGGCACGGTCGTGACGCTCGACCTGCCGGCGCACTGGCGCGGCGTCCTCTGGGCGCTGGCCGCGTGGCGCTGCGGCGCCACGGTGGAGCTCGTGGGCGACTCCCCCGCCGCGGGCGGCGACGTCGTCGTCACCTCCCGGCCCGCCGCCTGGGCCGAGGTGCTGTCCGGACCGGGTGCCGCCGACCTCGTGGCGGTCGCGCTGCCCGCCCTCGCTCGGTCGTTCGACGGCGACCTGCCCCCCGGTGCCGTCGACGCCGCGGGCGCGGTGATGACGTACGGCGACGTCATCGGGTGGGCCCCCGAGACCGACCCGACCGCCGTGGCGCTCGACGACGGCACGGGCACCGGCCCGGTCGCCTTCGCGGACCTGGTGCCCGCCGACGGCACGCCGGGAGCCCGCGTGCTCGTCGACGGAGCCCGCCCGCTCGGCGTCCTGCTGCGCGAGCTGCTCGCCGTCTGGGCCGCCGGCGGCTCCGTCGTGCTCTCGTCCGCCGCCACCGCGGCCGGGCTCGCCGCCGACCCCGCCCGCCTCGACCGCCTGCGCGAGAGCGAGCGCATCACGGCCTGACGGTCACGGTGCTCGGGTGAGCGCCCGTCTCCTCCTGCGTCAGGAGGCGGCGCGGCCCCAGGCGACGAGCCCCGTGCCCGTGCGCGGGAAGGCGCGCTGCGCGACCCGGAACGGCCAGGTCGCGGCGGCCACGAGCGAGCCCTGCGCCGCCGTCGACGGCTGGAACAGGCGCCCGCTGCGGGCGGTGCGGTCGGCGGTGCTGCCCTCCTCGCGCAGGCCGGGGCGACGTCGCGCGAGCTGGTTGCGCGCCGCCTCCAGCGCGTACCCGAGGGGCACGCCGTACAGGCGCAGGCCGACGTCGGCCAGGCCGGCGTCGCGCAGCAGGGCCACGAGGGCGGCCGGGTCGTAGCGGCGGTAGTGCCCGACGGCCTCGTCCATGGGTCCGTACCGGCGCTGCCAGGCCGGTGTGGACAGCAGCAGCGTGCCACCGGGCCGCAGCCGCGCGGCCCACTCGCGGAGCGCCGCGGCGTCGTCCTCGATGTGCTCGATCACCTCGAACGCGCACACGAGGTCGAAGCGCTCGGCGGCGGGCAGGGAGTCGAGCGGGCCCTGCACGACCGTCCCGGGCACGCCCGCCTCGACGAGGCGCTGCTCGGCGGTGCGCGCGCTGTCCGCGTCGAGCTCGACGCCCGTGTACGCCGCGGCGCGGGCGGCGAGCCGGACGCCGACGGCGCCCTGGCCGCAGCCCACCTCGAGCACGCGGCCGGCGGCGCCCGGCAGCAGCGGTTCCACGATGTCCCACCGCAGGCTGCCGTACAGCGTGAGCGGGGGCAGGGCGGCGGCGGGGTTCGGCACGGGCGTTCCTTCGTCCTCGACGGCTCGGGCGGCGGTGTCCAGCGGCACCGTGCGGCTGCACGACGGCCGGGGCCAGCCTGCCAGCGCGTCGGCCGCGGCGGCACCACGCCCCGCCGAGGGGCGGCGCCTCTCCCGGGGTGCTACCTGGGCCGGGCGAGCGCCCCCAGGCCGGCGAGGGCGAGGTCGGCGAGCGTCACCAGCACCCGGCTGACCAGCACCAGCAGCAGCACCGCGGCGTGCGGCAGCGCCCCGGCCAGCACCGCGAGCAGCACCAGCTCGCGCGCACCGGCGCCCGCCGGCACGACGACGACGAGGAACCCGACCACCCACGCCAGCGCGTAGCCGCCGACGGCGAGCGCGACGCCTCGCGGGTCGGCGGGCATCCCGAGACCGACGGCCAGGACCCACACCTGCGCGCCGGCGAGCAGCCACCCGGCGACGGACCACAGCGTGGCGGCGCCGAGCCCGCGCCACCCGAGCGGGCGGTCGAGCGGGGGCCGGCGCGCGACGCGCAGCGCCCACGCGACCAGGCGGTTCAGCACGGGCGGCAGCAGGACGACGGCGACGGCGGGCAGCGCCCACAGCACCGGCCCGGCGGCACCGAGCGAGCCGGTCGCGACGAACGGCAGCGCGACCAGGCCGACGACCGCCCCGGAGACGACGCCGACGAGGGTGGCGACCGCCGTCGTCGTCACGGAGGTACGGCGCGCGATGCCGTGGTCGACACCGAGCTCGGCCGCCGCGACCACATTCCACACCCCGCCGGGCACGTACTTGCCGAGCTGGCTCAGCCCGAACACGCGCAGCGCGACGCGCAGCGAGGTCGGGGCGCCGAGGTCGGCGAGGACGACGCGCCACGACACGAAGGTGCACCCCACGAAGGCGACGGACAGCACGAGCGCGACGGCGAGCCGCTGCCACGAGAGCTCGGTCGCCGCGCGGGCGAGGTCGTCCCCCGCGGCCACGACGGCGTACACCGCGAGCCCGAGCGCGAGGACGAGGAAGCCCCAGCGCACCCACGGCGACCGCAGCACCGCGAGCGCCCGGCCGAGCCGCCCGGACGACGCGCCGGCCTCCCCCGCCGCGTCCCCGGCGGCGTCGCCCGTCACGGCCGGACCCCGCGCGCCGCGAGCAGCCGGACCAGCGGACGGGTGACGGCCTCGGGCCGGGCGAGGTCCCGCCCGGCCGCCGCGCGGCCACGCGCGGCGGCCAGGGCGCCCGGGTCGCGCAGGGCGAGCAGCCGGTCGGCGAGCGCCGTCGGGTCGGCGGGCGGGACGAGCTCCAGGTGGTCGCCCAGCAGCCGCCGCTGCGGCTCGGTGTCGGAGGTGACCACCACGCAGCCGGCCGCGAGGCCCTGGAACACCTTGTTCGGCACGACGCGCAGCCCCTTGGGGGTGGCGGAGAAGATCCCGAGGCAGACGTCGTGGGCGGCGACGAGAGCGGGCAGGTCGGCGGGCTCCACCCAGTCGTGCCAGGTGATGCCGGGCGTGCCGCGGAGCCGGTCGCGCGCGGCGGGCAGGTCCTGGCCGGACCCGGCGAGCGTGACCTCCAGGCCCCGCCCGCCGCGCGCGGCCTCCTCGGCCGCCCGCGGCAGCGCGACGGCCAGCGCCTCGGCGAGCACGTCGGTGCCCTGGAGCGGGGTGAACAGGCCGAAGAAGACGACGCGCAGGGGTCGGCCGTCGTCCGTCGCGCCGTCGCCGGGCGGACCGGTGCGGACGGGCGCGGCGTCGAACCACGCCTGCGGCGCCCCGACCGGGACCACGAGCCCGCGGCGGGCGCGGGCGGGCACGAGCTCGCCGAGCATCCGCAGGTGCTCGGGGGTGTCCAGCAGCACGACGTCGGCGCACGACGTGGCGACGCGGTCCAGGCCGCGCAGCAGCGTGACCCGTGCCCCGCGGGCGCCCCGGTCGGCGGCGGTGTCGCCCGCGAAGACGAGGTGGTCCAGCAGCACGGGCGTACGGCCGAACAGCAGGCGCGCGAGCACGACGTCGAAGTGGCCGAGGTAGCCGACGAGCACCGCGTCCGGGCGGCCGTGCGCCCGCCGGTGCGCCGCGACGTCCCCCGCGAGCAGCACCCAGCAGCGCAGCAGCCGCACGAGCAGGCCGGGCAGGCGCCACGGCTGGCGCAGCATCCGCACACGCTCGGCGGTGCTCAGGCCGAGCGGCCGGTCGAGCTCGCGGACCGTGTACCCCTGGTCGCGCAGGCCTGCGACGAGCACGCCGACGCGGGGGTGCCGGGCGGCGTCGTACGTGCCGAACGCGACGATCACGCGTGCGCGTCCTCGTCGTCCCGCGCCGCGCGCCGCTGCGCGTCACGGGCGCCGTCGTCGGGCCGCGGGCGGTACTGGAGCTCCTTGACCCGCTCGAGGGTCTCCTCCATCAGGGTGCGGTTGGTCCGCAGCAGGTCGGCGATGACGAGCAGGGCGAGGCAGAGCAGCGCGCCGACGAGCATCGCGCCGGCGAAGACGAGCGACTGCACGTGGCCGCCGGCGTCTCCCTGGGCGAGGAAGACGAGGAAGCGCACCGCCGGCACGGCCGCCGCGACGAAGAACACGGCGAAGAGCGTGAGGAACACCAGGTGCGGCCGGAACATGATCGCCGACCGCACGATGGCCCGCCCGGACCTGCTCATGTGCTGCCAGATGTTGGTGAACAGGCGCGACTCGCGCGTCTTCGCGTTGGTGGTGATCGGCAGGCTCGCGATCCGCAGGCGCTTGTTCCCCGCCTGGATGATCGTCTCCATGGTGTAGCTGAACTGGGTCACGACGTTCAGCCGCAGCAGCGCCGCCCGCGAGTAGGCGCGGAAGCCGCTCGCGGCGTCGGGCAGCGACGTCCCGGCGGCCGCGCTGACCACGCGGCTGCCGAACCGCTGCATCCGCTTCTTGAACGGGGAGAAGTGCTCGATCGTCGCGGTCTGGCGGTCCCCGACGACGATGTCCGCCTTGCCCTCGACGATCGGCGCGACGAGGTCGCCGATGCGCTCCGACGGGTACTGGTTGTCGCCGTCGGTGTTGACCACGACGTCGGCCCCGTGGGCGAGCGCGTAGTCGACGCCGTCGCGGAACGACCGCGCCAGCCCGCGCGTGCTGGTGTGCCGCACGACGTGCCGCACCCCGAGGCGGCGCGCCACCTCCGCCGTGCCGTCCGTCGACCCGTCGTCGATCACGAGGACCTCGACGCTGTCGAACCCCTCGACCTCGCGCGGGATCGTCGCGAGCACGAGCGGGAGCGTCCCGGCCTCGTCGAGGCACGGGATCTGGACGAAGAGCTTCATCGCGCATCCTTCGGGGCGCCAGGGGCCGCCGACGGCAGGGCGCCGGGGGCCGCGTCGGTCGACGACGCCGCGAGTCTACGGGGCCAGGGGAGGCCGACGACCAGACCCCCGACCAGCACGGCGGCCGCGACCGCCAGCAGCACGACGAGCGCGGGCCCGGGCAGCGGGCTCCAGGCCAGCCACCGGTCGACGGCGTCGCCGAACGCCTCGCCGGGCCCCCGGTAGAACGCGTCGAACGCCCACAGCAGGCCGCCGACCGCGGCGGCGAGGGCCAGCGTCACGACGACGGGCACGCCGCGCGCGAGGCGCCGGTCCGACCGTCGCGCGAGCTGCCAGGTCGCGATCGCCACCGCCGTCGCGAGCGCGACGACGCCGCCGAACACGTACCGCCCCTGGATCGCGACCAGGCGCCCGGTCTCGGCGTGGAAGTCCCACGCGTTGTAGGCGACGCCCGCCGCGAGCGCCGCGGGGGTGAGCAGCACGACGACGGCGGCCCGGCGCGCGCCGGGCAGGACGAGCGCCGCGAGCGCCGCGGCCATGAGGGCCACCGTGCCCCCGACCACCCACGCGCCGGCCAGGTGCACCTCGAGCCACGACAGGTTGCCGAAGAACGACTGCGCGAGGCGGCCCGCGATGATCGACGGGACGTCGGCGTCGGGCACGGTCGCGAGGATGTTCAGCTCGCGGGGCCGCCCGACCGGCTGCACGGCGCCCAGGGTGATCACGTTGCGCACCCACCACCACCCGCCGACGGCGAGCGTGACGGCGCCGGCGACGGCGAGGCGGCCGAGCCGACCGGGCCAGCGGCGGCCGCGCGCGAGCGCGTACGCCGCGACGACCATGGGCACCGCGAACGCGAGCATCACCTTGGTGAGCAGCCCCAGGCCGAGGACGACGCCGATCGCCACGGCCACGCGCCAGCGCAGGTCGCCCGTCACCACCCGCACGGCGAGGTACGTCGCGGCGGCGCACGCGAGGACGACGAGGGCGTCGTTGTTGACGGCCCCCATGACGTGCCCGAGCTGCGGCAGGAGGAGCGGGAACGCCCCGGCGACCAGCCCCGCCGACGGCGACCCGGTGGCGCGCCGCGCCGACTCGGCGGCGAGCGGCACGACGAGCGCGAGCAGCAGCGCGTCCAGCAGCCGCAGCGCGAGCGTGACCTGGTCCCAGCGGGCGTCCGTCAGGCCCGTGACGTGCAGCATGCCCGCGCCGAGCGCGTAGTAGGCGGGCGGGTGCTGCGTCATCTGGTCCACCTCGGTGCCCGACGACGCGTCGCCCAGCGCGTTGCCGGCGTCGACGCGGGTGCGGTCCTCGCGCGGCACGGGGACGACGTCGACGAACTGGCGGGCGTCCGCGCGGTGCTGCCACCGGCCCGGCAGGTCGGCGGGGTAGGCGGCCTCGTCCACCGCGGCCGTGACCGCCGGGGAGAAGTAGGCGTCCCCGGGCGGCGGCCAGCCGCCGCCGTAGGCGATCCGCAGCACGCTGTTGACGTGGTTCTGCTCGTCGGGCGAGCGGAACATCGGCGTGACCGCGGCCCACACCACCGTCCACGCCGCCACGACGAGCGTGAGCGCGGCGACGGCGCGCCGGTAGCGCCGGCCGGCGGGGGGCCGCGCGGCGCCCGTGCGGGGATCAGGGGTGCCGGTCGCCGCGGGGGCCGGGCGCGCGTGCGGCGTCGTGTCCGTCACGACCACAGTGTCCCCCACCTGGTGGCCGCCGGCCCCGTGCCGCCGCGCCCGGCCGCGAGGGTTCGCCCGCTCTTCATCTGCCGTCCGCCGGCGGACCGTCGGACCAGCGCCGACGTTCGACCCACACATTTCCTCTACCGTCCCGGTCCTCGGGCACCGCAGCGGCGTAACACCGACCCTCTATGCTCGCTTCCCGTGACCCGCACCACCCCACGCCACGTCGCCTCGCGCCCCGGCACGACCACGGGGCCCTCGCACGCCCGCGCGCTGCGCCGGCACACGGTCGCGCGCGCCCTGGGGATGGGGCTGACCGCGGTCCTGGCGTTCGTCGCCGTCGGTGGCGCGACCGCGGCGGTGAAGCTCACCGGGAACATCACCGCCGTCGACTCCGACAAGCTGCTCGGTGAGGCCCGGCCCGAGAAGAAGATGCCGGAGGACCCGAACGCGGACATGCCGCTGAACATCGTCCTGATGGGCTCGGACAGCCGCGGCGGCGACAACGCCGACATCGTGGGCGACGGCACCCAGGGCGCCCGCTCGGACACGACGATGATCATGCACATCTCGTCCGACCGGTCCCGCGTGGAGATGCTGTCGATCCCGCGCGACACCACCGTCGACGTCCCGTCGTGCCCGACCGCCTCCGGCGGGCAGACCTCCCCGCTGTCCGGCTCGAAGTTCAACGCGGCCTTCGCCCAGGGCGTCATGACCGGCGGCGACGTCGAGTCGGGGGCGCTGTGCACGATGAAGACGATCGAGACGATCACCGACGTGCAGATGGACGGGTTCGTCGTCGTGGACTTCGCCGGCTTCGAGAAGATGGTCGACGCGCTCGGTGGGGTGGAGCTGTGCATCCCGAACGACATCGACGCCCCGCAGGCAGACCACCTCGTGCTGTCGGCCGGCCTCCAGGAGCTCGACGGGAAGACAGCGCTCAAGTACGCGCGAGCGCGCAAGGGGCCCGGGCTCGGCGACGGCTCGGACCTCGGCCGCATCGCACGCCAGCAGGAGCTGCTGGCCGCCGTCGCCCGCCAGGTGCTCAGCGCCGGCACGCTCGCCGACCCGACCAAGTCGCTGAAGTTCCTCGGCGCCGTGACGGGCTCGATGACGATGAGCAGCAACTTCGCGTCCATCCAGGGACTCGCCGGGCTCGCGTACAGCGCGCGCAACGTCCGCCCTGACACCATCGCGTTCATGACCGCGCCGTATCAGTACGACCCGAACAACGCGGCGAACGTCCTGCTCACGGACGAGGCGGACGAGGTCTGGAAGAACCTGTACAACGACGAGCCCCTGAGCGACGCGATCGCGGAGGAGCCCGCCGACGACGCCAAGGACGGCGCGAAGGACAGCGAGAAGGACGGCGCGAAGGACGACGCCGGCACGGGCACGCAGGACGCCGAGTCCACCGACGACGTCGACGCCACCCCGGTGGCCGACGACGACACCGGGTCGACCGAGGACACGACGGACGGGTCCGGCGACGGCAAGAAGGACCCCGAGCCGAAGCGGACCCGCGACGCCGGCGAAGAGGCGTTCACGGGCGCCGACGTGACGTCGGTGTGCGGATGAGCGCGGGGGAACCATGAGCAACGACGACCAGCGCATCCCGCCGAGCTTCACGCCGTCCGGCGGCCGGTCCGACCGGCCCAGCGGCTCCGGCGACGCCATCCCCGTGGGCGGCGGCTCCCGGCCCTCGGCCCCGCCCACCGGCGGCCGCGTGGGCCGGCGGGACGACGCCGCCCCGGTCGAGCCGCGCGTGCGCCGCCAGTCGTCGCGCGAGATCCCGACGACGCCGCCCGAGCGGCGCGGCGGCGCCCAGCAGAAGCCCCGGTCGTTCGCGCCCCGCGGATCCTCGGCGTCGGCCCCGGCCTCCCGCGCGCCCCAGTCGCGCGCTCCCCAGGCCCGGCAGGGCTCGGGCACGCGCGTGATGCCCGCGTCGGCCCCGGGCCCGGCCCGCCGCACTCCCCCGCCCGGCAGGGACGGGGGCGCCGCGGCGGCCACCGCCGGGGGCGGCGGGTTCCGCGTGCGCAAGGGCCGCATCGCGGCCCTCGTCCTCGTGCTGCTCCTGGTGCTGCTCCTGGCCTGGCCGATCGGTCTGGTCGTCTGGGCGAACGGCAAGATCCAGCACGTCGACGCCCTGTCCGACGCCAAGGGCACGCCCGGCACCACCTACCTGCTCGCCGGGTCCGACGCGCGCGGCACGGGCAGCGTCGCCGACGACGGCACCGAGGGCGCCCGCACCGACACGATCATGGTGCTCCAGAAGCCGCGGAGCGGGCCCGCCTCCCTCATCTCGATCCCCCGCGACACGTACACGGAGATCCCGGGCCACGACCCGAACAAGATCAACGCCGCGTACTCGTTCGGCGGCGCCCCGCTGCTCGTCGAGACGGTCGAGGGGCTCACGGGCCTGACGATCGACCACTACGTCGAGGTCGGGTTCGGCAGCGTCGAGGAGATCGTCGACGCCGTCGGCGGCGTGGAGCTCTGCTACGACCGCGACGTCGACGACCCGAAGAGCGAACTGACGTGGGAGGCCGGCTGCCACATGGCCGACGGCGAGACCGCGCTCGCGTTCTCCCGCATGCGCTACTCCGACCCGAAGGGCGACATCGGCCGGGCCGAGCGGCAGCAGCAGGTCATCGCCGCCGTCGCCGCGAAGGTCGTCAAGCCCAGCGTGCTGCTCAACCCGGTCAACCAGGTGCAGCTCGTCAACGCCGGTACCGACGCCCTCACCGTGGACGAGAAGACGGGCATCGTCGACCTCGGCCGCCTCGGTCTGGCCTTCAAGGCCGCCACCGGCCCCGAGGGCGTCACCGGCACCCCGCCGATCGCCAACCCGGGGTACGACCCAGGCACCGGCGTCGGCTCGACGGTGCTGCTCGACGAGGACGAGGTCGACCAGTTCTGGGCCGACGTCCGCGACGGCGAGCTGAAGCCCGGCAGCACCGTCGGGGGCATGCCCGGCTGAGGTCGCGGCGGCCCACCGACCGCGGCCGCGAGCACGACGAAGGCCCCGCGAGCCTGCACGGCTCGCGGGGCCTTCTGCATGCGGCGTCAGGCCGAGAAGCCCGTGCGGCGCGCGCCCTCGCGGGCGGCCCGCAGCTTGTCCCCCTTGGCCCGGGCGACGTCGGCGAGCTCGGCCTGGAACGCGACCATCCGCTCGCGCAGCGCGAGCGACCCGGCGTCGGTCCCCGCGGCGAGGATGCGCGCGGCGAGCAGGCCCGCGTTGCGCGCGCCGCCGATCGAGACGGTCGCGACCGGGACGCCGGCGGGCATCTGCACGATCGACAGCAGCGAGTCCATGCCGTCGAGGTACCGCAGCGGCACGGGCACCCCGATCACCGGGAGCGGCGTCACCGAGGCGAGCATGCCCGGCAGGTGCGCGGCGCCGCCGGCGCCCGCGACGATCGCGCGCAGCCCCCGCTCGGACGCGGTGCGGCCGTAGTCGATCATCTCGGTCGGCATGCGGTGCGCCGAGACGACGTCGACCTCGACCTCGACGCCCAGCTCGGCCAGCGCGTCGGCGGCGGCCTCCATGACCGGCCAGTCCGAGTCCGACCCCATGACGATGCCGACGGCAGGCGTGCTCATGCGTGCTCCTTGGTGGTGGCGGTGCTCGTGGCGGTGCTCGTGGCGGTCGCCGTGGTGGTGCTCTCTCCGCGCAGCAGCGCGGCCGCGTCGAGGGCGCGACGGCGCACCTCGTCGAGGTCCGAGCCGCTGACGTTGACGTGCCCGAGCTTGCGGCCCGGGCGGATGCCCTTGCCGTACAGGTTGACGCGCGCCTCGGGGAACCGCGCGAGCACGTCGGGCAGCGCGTCGGTGAGGGCGTCGAGGCTCGAGCCGAGCACGTTCGCCATCACGGTCCAGGGGGCGCGGGCGGCGGTGTCGCCGAGCGGCAGGTCGAGCACCGCGCGCAGGTGCTGCTCGAACTGGCTCGTCACCGCGCCGTCGATGGTCCAGTGGCCGGAGTTGTGGGGACGCATCGCGAGCTCGTTGACCCACACCGCGGCCGTGCCGTCGTCCTCCCGGGTCTCGAACAGCTCGACGGCGAGGACGCCCGTGACGCCCAGCCCCTCCGCGACCTCGACGGCGATCCGGCGCGCCTCGGCGTCCACCGCCGGGTCGAGGTCGGGCGCCGGGGCGACCACCTCCGCGCAGACGCCGTCGCGCTGCACCGACTCGACGACCGGCCAGGTCCGCACCTCGCCGGACGGGCGGCGGGCGACGAGCGCCGCGAGCTCGCGCACGAACGGCACCTTCCGCTCCACGAGCAGCGGCGGGGCCCCGTCGGCCGCGGCCTGCAACCAGTCCGCGACGTCGTCGGGCGACGACACGACGCGCACGCCCTTGCCGTCGTAGCCGCCGCGGGACGTCTTCACCACGGCCTCGTGCCCGGCCTCGTCCGCGAGGAAGGCGGCGAGCGCGTCGCGCGCGGCGGCCGGGTCGGTCGGCAGCGCGGCCCAGCGCGGGCACGGCAGCCCCAGCTCGGTGAGGCGGCGCCGCATGACGATCTTGTCCTGCGCCTGGACCAGCGCGTCGGGGCCGGGGCGCACGGGCGTGCCGTGGTCGATGAGGTCCTGCAGCAGGGCGTTGGGCACGTGCTCGTGCTCGAACGTGAGCACCGCGGCGGGGGCACGCCCGTCGTCCGGGGCGATGAGGGCACGGATCGCGGCGTCGTCGCTCGCCACGCCGACCGGCGCGTCGGTGACCACCTGCGCGGCCGACGACGCCGGGTCCTCGACCAGCACCCGCAGGCCGACGCCCAGCTCGGCGGCGGCGGGGGCCATCATGCGGGCGAGCTGGCCGCCGCCGACGACGGCGACGACAGGGGCGGCACTGGCAGGGCTGGCTGGGGCTGAGGTGGGTCCGGTCACGGGCACCGAGGATACCGGCCGCCGGTCACCGGCCGTCCGCAGCGGACCGGCCGGCTCAGTCGCCGTGGTGGTGCAGCCAGCCCCGTCGGCGACCGCGCGACGAGATCGTCGTGCCCGGCGGCAGCACCAGGTGCGGGTCGAGCGTGCGCGGCACGCCCGCGAGGAAGAGCGCGAAGACCGGGGGCCGGCGCTGCACGAGGTCGAGCCGACCGCCGTCGGCGGCGGCCAGGTCGCGCGCCAGGGCGAGGCCGAGGCCCGTGCTGCCGCCCGTCGTCGTGCCGCGCTCGAAGATGCGGGTCGCGACGTCGTCGGCCACGCCCTCCCCCTCGTCGGCGACCTCGATCGCGACCGCGCCGGTCGTGCCCGACGGGCGCGAGCGCACCGTCGTCGTCCCGTCGCCGTACTTGAGCGAGTTCTCCAGGAGGGTCGCGATGATCTGCGCCAGCGCACCCGGCGTCGCGAGCACCTGCATCCCGTCCGGGACCTCGATGACGAGCCGGCGACCGGCCCGCTCGAACGTCGGCGCCCACTCCTCCTCCTGCTGGTGCACGACGTCCGCCAGCACCACGGCCTCCGTCGTGCCGCCCTGCGACCGCCGCGACGCCGCGAGCAGGTCGTCGACGACGGTGACCAGCCGCTCCACCTGCTCGAGCGAGATGCGGGCCTCCTCGACGATCTCGGGGTCGTCGGAGGCGAGCGTGATCTCCTCGAGCCGCATCGTCAGCGCCGTCAGCGGCGTCCGCAGCTGGTGCGACGCGTCCTGGGTGAACTGCCGCTCCGCCGCGAGGCGTCCGGCGAGCCGGTCGGCGGACCGCGCCAGCTCCGCGGCGACGAGATCGATCTCCTCGACGCCCGACGGCTCGAGGCGCGGGCGCACCTGGCCCGACCCCAGCTGCTCCGCCGACGCCGCGAGATAGACCAGGGGCGCGGACAGCCGGTTCGCCTGCCACACCGCCACGGCGATGCCGGCCGCGATCGCGACGATGCCCGCGATGATGACCAGCACCACCGTCTGCGCGGACTTCACGTACGCGCCGATGGCCGACACCGTCATCGAGACGCCGACGTTCTTGTCGGTGAGCTTCGCCTTGTCGATCGTCGGCGGGGAGACCGGCTCTCCCGCCGTCAGCTGGGTGCCGTCCGGCAGCGTGACGACGACGTACGCCGGCAGGTCGCCCTCGCTGCCCTCGGCCGCGCGCTGCACCGTAGACTCCTCGACGACGTCGCCCCGCTCGAGGGTGTTGTCGACGCTGCGCGCGAGCGTGTCCACCCGGTTGGTGACGCGCTGCTCCTCGGTGGCCAGGACGTACCGGGCACCGAAGATGCCGAGCGGGACGCCGAGCAGGAGCACGGCGACGGCGACCGCGGAGATGGTCGCCAGCAGGACGCGGCGACGCACGAGGTCAGCCCTGTCCCGTCGGCGTCAGCTCGCGCCGAGCTCGAAGCGGAACCCGAGCCCTCGCACGGTCGAGACGTAGCGCGGGGCGTTGGCGTCGTCGCCGAGCTTGCGGCGCAGCCACGACACGTGCATGTCGAGCGTCTTGGTGGAGCCGACCGGGTCGGAGCCCCAGACGTCGCGCATGAGCGTGTCGCGCACCACGACCGACCCGGCGTTCGCGACCAGCACCTTGAGCAGGTCGAACTCCTTGGTGGTCAGGTGCAGCTCGCGGTCGCCCTGGAACGCGCGGTGGGCGGAGACGTCGACCCGCACGTCCTGGGCGCGCAGCTCCTCGTCCTCGCCCGTCTCGCCGTGCGTGCGTCGCAGCAGCGCCCGGACGCGGGCGAGCAGCTCCGCGAGGCGGAACGGCTTCGTCACGTAGTCGTCGGCGCCCGCGTCGAGCCCGACGACCAGGTCCACCTCGTCCGCGCGGGCGGTGAGCACCAGCACCGGCACGGTCAGGCCGGACCCGCGGATCTCCCGCGCCACGTCCAGGCCGTCCATGTCCGGAAGGCCCAGGTCGAGGACGACGATGTCCGCGTTCCCGGCGTTGTCGACGGCTCCTTGACCAGTTCCTTGCACGATGACGTCGTAACCCTCACGCGTGAGAGCCCGCGCCAAAGGCTCGGCAATAGCCGGGTCGTCCTCGGCCAGCAGTACGTGGGTCATTCCCTCATGCTAGCGGCAACGTCGCTGGTCCTGGACCCCTCCCCACGCCGCGTCGGGGCCAGTCGGGTGTGACATGGAGATGACGCCCCGGCACGTCGTCGTCCACGACGGTGGCACCCGTGCCGTCGTCGACCTGCGACGACGGCCGGTCCCCCTGGGGGACGACGCGCGGCGCCCGCGGTCCGCCCCCGGGCGGACGCGGCCGCTCCGGCGCCCACCTACCCTGGCGGACATGAGCTGGATCGAGAGGATGGGGCGCTGGTTCGAGGCGCACCGCTTCGGCGTCGACCTGACGACGACGGTGCTGCTCGCGGGCGTCATGCTCGTCGCGGCCACCGACCTGTACTCCTCCCAGCCCGACCTCGGCCGGGGCGAGTCCATCGCCTGGACCGTCGCTCTCCTCGCCCCGCTCCCGTGGCGGCGGACCCGGCCGGTGGCGTCGGCCGTCGGCGTCTTCGGCGTCGCGCTCGCCCACATCCTCGCCGGCTACCCGATGATCATGCCCGGCGACCTGCTGGTGCTCGTCGCGCTCTGGTCCGTGACCGTCTACGGGCCCACCTGGTCGCACGTCACCGCGATCTGCTCGACGGCGGTCGGGAGCGTGATCGTGCTGCCCGTGGCCGTCGCCGTCCGCGGCGGGCTGGGCGCCTCCGGCATCGCGGAGATGGTGCCCGTGGGCATCTTCTGCCTCGTCACGGGCCTCGCCGTGTGGGCGTTCGCCCTCGTGCGGCGGTCCCGCCGCGTCACCATGGACGCCCTGCGCGACCGCGCGCACCGCCTGGAGATCGAGCGCGACCAGCAGGCCCGGATCAGCGCCGCCGCCGAGCGCGCCCGCATCGCCCGCGAGATGCACGACATCGTCGCGCACTCCCTGTCCATCGTCGTCGCGCAGGCCGACGGCGGCCGGTACGCCGCGGCGTCCGACCCCGAGGCCGCCGTCCGCGCGCTGGGCACCATCAGCGAGACCGGGCGCACCGCCCTCACCGACATGCGCCGCCTCCTCGGCGTGCTGCGCTCGCAGGACGACGAGGACGCCGCCCGCGACGAGGCGTCGCCCGGCTCGGGGGCGACGCCCGCGCTCACGACCGGCCCCTCGGCCGGCGGCGCACGACCGGCGTCGGCCGCCGCCGACGAGCCGCGTCAGGCACGCCCCGCGCCGCAGCCCGGCGTCGAGGAGATCGAGGACCTCGTCGCGCAGGCGCGGGACGGCGGGCAGCGCGTGTCGCTGGTGCGCGTCGGCGAGCCGCGCACGCTGCCCGCGGGCATGGGGCTCACCCTGTACCGCGTGTGCCAGGAGTCGCTGACCAACGTGCGCAAGCACGCCGGCCCCGACCCGGCCGTGACGGTCGCGGTGCGCTGGACGACCTCGACCGTCGAGCTCGAGGTGCTCGACGACGGCCGCGGCGCCGCCGCGACGGGGAACGACCCCGGGTTCGGGCTGCGCGGGATGCGCGAACGGGCCAACCTGTACGGCGGCACGCTCGAGACCGGGCCCCGCCGGGGCGGCGGGTTCCGCGTCCACCTCGAGCTGCCGCTGCCCGGGGCGCCGGTGACCGCCCCGCCCGCGCCGACCACCACCCAGGAGGACGCATGACCCCGCCCGCCGACGTCGCGCCGCCCGCGCCCGGCCCCACGCCCGGACCCGCGGGAGGCGTCGTGCGCGTCGCGCTGGTCGACGACCAGCAGCTCGTGCGCGCCGGGTTCCGCATGGTCATCGACTCGCAGCCCGACCTGGAGGTCGCGCTCGAGGCCGGGGACGGCGCCCAGGCGCTGCGGCTGCTCGCCGACCACCGCGTCGACGTCGTGCTCATGGACGTGCGCATGCCGCACCTCGACGGGCTCACCGCCACCGC
This sequence comes from Isoptericola sp. NPDC058082, assembly GCF_042885055.1. NCBI lineage: Bacteria > Bacillati > Actinomycetota > Actinomycetes > Micrococcales > Promicromonosporaceae > Isoptericola > Isoptericola sp. NPDC058082. The sequence continues at coordinate 144,449 of NZ_JBHVSQ010000002.1, forward strand.
CCGCCTCACCGCCGCGCCCGACGCGCCGCGCGTCATCGTGCTCACCACGTTCGACCTGGACGAGTACGTGCTCGAGGCCATCCGGTCGGGGGCGTCGGGGTTCCTGCTCAAGGACGCCCCGCCCGAGGAGATGCTCGCCGCGATCCGCACCGTGCACGCCGGGGACGCCGTCATCGCGCCGTCGTCCACCCGCCGGCTCCTGGAGCACCTGGTCACCGCCCTGCCCGCCGACGAGGCCGCGCCGCAGCGCGACGCGCTCGCCGGCCTCACCGACCGCGAGCGCGAGGTGCTGGTGCTCATGGCCCGCGGCCGGTCCAACACGGAGATCGCCGCCGACCTGTTCGTCGCCGAGGCCACCGTGAAGACGCACGTCGGGCGCATCCTCGCCAAGCTCGACGCCCGCGACCGCGTGCAGGCCGTCGTGACCGCCTACGAGACCGGCCTGGTCCGCCCCGGCTCCTGACCCCCGACCTGTCAGGACGAGCGCGGGGTATAGGCCGCGCCCACCCTGACACGTCCTGACACGTCGCGGGGGGTGCAGGTCAGGGACGGTTCAGGGGTCGGTCAGGGTCGGTGTCATACCTGAGGATGACCTGGAAGCGCGCGAGGACCCACCCCCGGGCCGATGTCGGCGCCCCGGGCCCTCCGTAGCGTCGGTGGTGTCCTGGTCCGAGGGCTCCACGGAGCTCCCGGGCCACCACCCCGAGACACCGGAGAGCTTCCGTGGACACGACCGTGTACGTCCCGATCCCCGACGAGGGCACCGCAGCCCGACCGACCGTCACCCCGGCCGTGCGGGCGCGCGCCCTGACCAAGACGTACGGCCGCGGCGAGGCGCAGGTGCGCGCGCTGGACGGCGTCGACGTCGACTTCACGGCCGGCCGCTTCACCGCGATCATGGGCCCGTCGGGCTCCGGCAAGTCGACCCTCATGCACCTGCTCGCCGGCCTGGACTCGGCCACGAGCGGGCAGTCGTTCATCGGCTCCACCGAGGTGACCGGGCTGAACGACAAGGCCCTCACCGCGCTGCGGCGCACCCGCGTGGGCTTCGTGTTCCAGCAGTTCAACCTGCTGCCGATGTTCACGGCGGAGCAGAACATCACCCTGCCGGTCGAGCTGGCCGGCGGCACCGTCGACAAGCAGTGGCTCGGCACCCTCGTCGACACCCTCGGCCTCGGCAAGCGGCTCACGCACCGCCCCAGCGAGCTGTCCGGCGGCCAGCAGCAGCGCGTCGCCATCGCACGCGCCCTCATCGCCCAGCCCGACGTCGTGTTCGCGGACGAGCCGACCGGCAACCTCGACTCCCGCTCCGGCGCGGAGGTGCTGAGCTTCCTGCGCCGCTCGGTCCGCGAGCTCGGCCGCACGATCATCATGGTCACGCACGACCCGGCGGCCGCCGCGTACGCGGACCGCGTCGTCCTCATCGCCGACGGCAAGATCGCGGGCGACATCACCGACCCGACGCCGGAGTCCGCCCTGGCCGGCCTCGACGCGCTGCGGACGGTGGCCTCGCGATGATCCGCCTCACCCTGTCGCAGATGCGGCGCAGCGCCGGCCGGCTCGCCGCCGCCGGCCTGGCGATCGTCATCGGCACCGCGTTCGTCGCGATCACCCTCGTGGCGGGCAACGTCATCACCCGCACCACCTACGACTCGATCGCCGCCCAGTTCACGGGCGCCGACCTCGTGGTCCGCGGCGTCCCCGCGGACGACGCCGCCCTCGACGCGGTGCGCGGCGCCGACGGCGTGGCGACGGCCGACCCCCAGCTCATGACGTACCAGCAGCTCGAGTCCGGCGGCCGCACCATCTACCAGGGCGTGCTGGCCGAGCCCACGGACACGAGCGTGCTGCCGCTCGAGGTCGCCGACGGCGCGCTGCCCGGGGCCTCCGGCGAGATCGCGCTGCCGGTCGACGTGGCCGAGCGCCTCGACGCGTCCCCGGGCGACACCGTCACCCTCGTGCGCAACGTCCTCGAGGGCGACCAGAGCTCGGAGGAGGACGCCTGGACCGAGGTCCGCGAGCAGCTCACCGTGTCGGGCACGCTCACCGACCCGTTCGGCGCGTACTCGATGCAGGGCGGCGCCGCCGTCGCTCCCGCGTCGGACGTCGCCGGCTGGGAGGCCGACCTCTACGCCCCGGGCGAGGAGGTCCTCGAGCCCACGACCGTGCTCGTCACCCTCGACGACCCCGCCGACGTCGAGCAGGCCCGCACGGCCATCACCGGCGCGCTCACCAACGCGGCCACGGCGTCGGGCGCCGACACCGCGGACCTCAAGGTCGTGACGCCCGAGGAGCACGCCGAGGCGGTCGCCAGCGAGATGACCGGCGGCGAGAACGTCATGTTCACGCTGTTCGTGCTGGTCTTCGCGGCCGTCGCGCTGCTCGTCGCCGCGCTCGTCATCGCGAACACGTTCCAGGTGCTGGTCGCCCAGCGCACCCGCACGCTCGCCCTGCTGCGCTGCGTCGGCGCGGACAAGGGCCAGCTGCGCCGGTCCGTGCTGTTCGAGGCGGCGGTGCTGGGTCTGCTGTCCTCCGCGGTCGGCCTGGTGGCCGGAGTCGGGCTGGCGCAGGCCGCGCTCACGATCGGCCGCGGCATGGACCTGGGCGTCCCCCTGCCGGCGACGGTCACGATCACCCCCGCCGTCGTCCTCATCCCGCTGGCTGTGGGCACCCTCGTGACGCTGGTCGCGGCGCTCTCCCCCGCCCGGGCCGCGACCCGCGTGGCCCCGCTCGAGGCGCTCCGCCCCGCCGACGCGCCGTCGGCGGCCCGCGGCGCCGGCCGCGTGCGCCTGGTGCTGTCGATCCTCGTCTCCGTGATCGGCTTCGCCCTGCTGGGCGGCGGCGTCGCGCTGAGCACGGTCGGCCAGGAGCCCACCACCGGACTCCTGGTCGCCCTCGCGGGTGGTGTCCTGTCCTTCGTCGGCGTCCTCGTGGGCGCGGTGTTCTGGCTGCCCCGCGTGGTGGCGCTCGCCGGTCGCCTGGTCGGGGCGTCGGGCCCGACGGCGCGGCTCGCGGCCGCGAACACGCTGCGCAACCCGCGCCGCACCGCGGCGACGTCCACCGCCCTGCTCATCGGCGTCACCCTCGTCGGGATGATGTCGACGGGCGCCGCGAGCGCCCGCGTGACGATGGACTCCGAGCTCGACTCTCGCTACCCGGTCGACGTCACCGTCTCGACCGACCTGTCCAGCGACCCGACGAGCGTCGCCGCCGGTGACGCCGCCGTGACCCCCGTCCCGTCGGCGCTCGCCGGCACCGTGGGCGACGTCACCGGCGTCTCCCGCGTCGTCGAGACCCCGGCCACGGCCGCCACGGTCACCGGCGACGGCGTGGACGAGGGCCTCGCCCTCACGGTCCGGGGCGTGACGCCGGACGACGCGGCGTCGGTGATGCGCAGCACGGAGACGGTCGCGCCGCTCGCGAAGGGCACGGTCGTCGTGCCCGAGGACGTCGCCGACGTCTGGGGGGTCGACGACGGCCAGACCCTCACGCTCACCGGCCCGGACGGGTCGCTCGACGTGACGGCCGCGGTCACCGACCTCGCCGACGGCAGCCTGGTCGTGGTGCCGGACGACCTGTCCGCCCTCGACCCCGACGCCCCGGTGACCAGCCTGTGGGTGGGTCTCGACGACCCGTCCGACGCGGCCTCCGTGGTGCCGTCGATCCAGGACGCCGTGGCCGACACCGAGGCGCCCGCCGACGTCATGGGCGCGGCGGTCGAGCGCGCCGGCTTCCAGCAGGTGATCGACACCGCGCTGGGGATCGTCGTGGGACTGCTCGCGGCGGCGGTCGTGATCGCGCTGATCGGCGTGGCGAACACGCTGTCGCTGTCGGTCATCGAGCGACGCCGGGAGTCCGCCACGCTGCGGGCGATCGGCCTGTCGAAGGGCCAGCTGCGCGGCATGCTCGCCGTCGAGGGCCTGCTCATCGCGCTGGTGGGCGCCGTGCTCGGCGTGCTGCTCGGCCTGGTCTACGGCTGGGCCGGCGCCGCGGCGGCGCTCGGCTGGGCGGGCACGCCCGTCATCGTGGTCCCGTGGCGCGACGTGCTGGTGATGCTCGTCGTGGCCGCCGTGGCGGGGCTGGTGGCGTCCGTCGCCCCCGCCCGCACGGCGGTGAAGACCTCGCCGGTGGAGGCGCTGGCGAGCGAGTAGCGGGAGCTGTCCACAGGCCGTCCGCGACGGCCGTCCCGGGCGGGCACCCTGGAGGTCATGTCGACCTCCGCGGTGCCCGCCCTCGTCGTCCCCGCGCCCGGCCTCCGCCGGGGGCGGGCGGGCGACGTCCGCGTCACCGTGCGCCCGGGAGAGGACGTGCTCCTGCCCGCGGGGCTGCCGTTCGGCGCGTGCCGGGCCGGGCTCGCCGACCTGCTGCGCCGGCCCGAACTGCGGCACGTCCCGGTGCGCGCCGGCGGCGTCCTCGTGTCCGACGACGACGTCGTCGGGCACCGCCCGCTCCTGCCCGGGGCCGTCGTCGCCCTGCGCGACGACACCGCCCGCCCGGCGGCCGCGATCCTCGACGGGCCGTGGCTCGCCGCCCGCGCCGACGGCCCCGCCGCCGGGGCGACCGTCGCCCTCTCACCGGGCACGTCGACGGCACTGCCCGACGACGCGGGCCCGCCTCCCGAGCACGGCGTCGTGGTGCGCGCGGACCCTCGGCGGCCGGACCGTGTCACGGTGCGGCGCACCCGTCGCGGCACGGGCAGCACGGTGTCCCCGGGCGCGAGGAGCGGTACGCCACCGTCCGGCGACGGGCGTGCCCGCGGGCCGCGCCCGACCGCGCGGCTCGTCCGCGGGACGGGCCCGGCGCGACGGCGTCCGCGGGCGGTGGGGCGTCGGCCGCGCCGCTGGCGCCCCGGCGGCGTGCTCGAGGTGACCGGACCGCACGGGACGCGCTCGTGGACGCTGCACCGCTCGGGCACCGTGGCGGCCTGGCTCGACGCCACCCCCGGCCGTGCCGAGGCCGCCGAGGGCGCGTCGCCGTCCGGGCCCGGCGCCGGGATGCTCGCCACCGCGGCGCTGCCCGTCGTGGGCTCGCTGGTCCTCGCCGCGGTGCTGCGGCAGCCGGCCTACGCGCTGTTCTCCCTGCTCGGAGTCGCGACCCTCGTGCCCCAGCTCCTCGCCGCGCGGCGGCGGCGCCGCGGCGGTGCCGGCGCGTCGTCCGCCCCGGGCGGCCCGGCCGCCGACCACGTGCCCGGTGGAGCGCCGGAGCCCGGTGCGGCGCCGCCCCGCGTCGTGGGCGAGGCCCCCGGTCCCCTGCTCGCCCGGCTGGTCGCGGCCCACCAGGCGTCCGACGGCGCGTGGGACGACGCGTGCGCGCGGGCCGCGTCCCGGGCCCGCGCCGGTGGCCCCCTCGCGGGGACGACGCCCGGGGGCGCCGGCGCTGGGACCTCCGGTCGTGGACGCCGGGCGGGAGGGGTGGCGGCCGGTGCGCTCGCCCGGCTGGTCCCCGACGGCTCGGTCGCCGTGGTGGGGCCGCGCGCGGAGGTGCTCGCGGCCGCGCGGTCGGTGGTCGCCGAGCTCGCCGCGGCGGGCGCGTCGGTGGAGGTCGTCGGGGCGCTCGACGCCTGGTCGTGGTGCCGCTGGCTGCCGACCGCCGGCCCGCCCCTGCTCGTCGTCGACGTGCCCGACGTGTCCGACCTCGCCGCGGTCACCGGGCGACCCGACGACGTGCTCGCGCGAGGCGGCGCCGTGCTGCTGTGCCTGCCCGACGGGGCGCCCGTGCCGTCGTGGTGCCGCACGACGTGGCGGGTGCGCGCGGGCAGGGTCCGGAGGGCCGCGCCCGACGGCTCGGCCACGGCCGGCCCGCTCGTCGGCGTCGACCCGGCCTGGGCGGAGCAGGCCGCGCGGCTCGTCGCCGGCCTGGCGGGACTGCGACGGTCGCTGGGCGCGCTGGACTCGGCGGACGGTCACGACGAGGTGGTCGGGCCCGGCGACGACGGCGACCCGACCGACCCGCGGCTCCCGGCCGCCGTCCCGCTGGTCGACCTGTTCGAGGGCCGGCCCGACCCCGGCCCCGCCTGGGACACCGCCGCCGGCTGGGCCGTGCCGCTCGGGCGTGACGCCCGCGGCCGCCCCGTGACCTTCGACCTGGTGGCGGACGGCCCCCACCTGCTGGTCGCCGGCACGACGGGAGCGGGCAAGTCCGAGCTGCTGCAGTCGCTCGTGCTGGGGCTCGCGGCGCGGCGGTCCCCGCGCGACGTCGCGCTCGCGCTCGTCGACTTCAAGGGCGGCGCGTCGTTCGGCGCGTGCGGGCGGCTGCCGCACGTCGTCGGCCAGGTCACGGACCTCGACCCCGGGCTCGCGGGACGCGCCCTGGCCGGTCTGCGGGCGGAGCTGCGCCGGCGTGAGCACGTCCTCGCCCGGCACGGGGTCGCGGACCTCGCCGCCCTGCCCCCGGGGCTGCCCGACGCCCCGCCGCGGCTGGTCGTGGTGGTGGACGAGTTCCGCGCCCTCGCCGACGACCTGCCGGACTTCCTGCCCGGCCTGCTGCGCGTGGCGGCGCAGGGGCGCTCCCTGGGCGTGCACCTCGTGCTCGCGACGCAACGGCCCGCGGGCGCCGTGAGCGCCGACGTGCGGGCCAACGTCTCGGCGCGGCTCGCGCTGCGGGTCGTGGACACCGCGGACTCGCTCGACGTGGTCGAGACGCCCGCGGCCGCCCGGATCCTGCCGGGCACGCCGGGGCGCGCCGTCCTGCGCCGCGGGGCCGAACCCCCGGTGGCGCTCCAGTGCGCCCTCGCCGCGGGGCACCCCACGACGCCCGAGGGCCGGGTGCGCCACGCCCCGGCCTGGGGGACGCCGCCCGCGGCCGCACCGCCGGGGCCGGACCCGCACGAGCGCCTCGCTGAGACCGGCGCGCGGTCGTGCCGCGTCGGCACGCTCGTCGACGCCTGCGTGGACGCCGCCGCCGCGCGCGGACTCCGCCCGGGCGCCCCGCCGTGGCTGCCCCCGCTGCCCGGCCGCGTCCGGGCGCGGGACCTCCCCGAGGTCGACGACGACTCCGCCGGCCTCCGCCTCGCGCTCGGCGACGACCCCGACCGCCAGCGCCGTACCGTCGTGCGCTGGGACCCGGACACGGGGCACCTGGGCGTCGTGGGACGGGCGCGCTCGGGCAGGACGACGACGCTCCTGACGCTGGCGGGGGCGGCGCTGGACGAGGGCTGGCACGTGCACGTGCTGGCACCGGCCGCCGCGCTCCCCCGGTACACCGCCCTCACGGGGCACCCGGGCCTCGGTACCCTCGCCGGCCCCGCGTCGCCCCGGCGCGCGGCACGGCTGCTGCGCCTGCTAGCGGCGGACGCGGTGCCCGCACGGCCGCGGACGCTCGTCGTGGTCGACGGCGTCGAGGAGCTGCGCACCGCGCTCGCCGGGCCGGACCCGTGGGACCCGCTGGTGCGCGCGCTGGCCGCCGTCGGCGTCGCGTTCGCGCTCGCGTCCGACGCCGCGACCCTCGGCGGGCTCGCCGCGCGGGTCGGGCCGCGGCTGGTGCTGCTCGGCAGCGAGGCGCACGCCGACGTGCTCCTCGGCGCGCCGTCGGGCCTGGCCGGGCGCGGCGGGCTCGCGGGTCGCGCCGCGTGGCTCACGCGCGAGCCGGTCCTGTGCCAGGTCCTGCTGCCGGGCGAACCGTCCGTCCCGGACGCCGGTCCCGGCGGCCGCACGGAACGCGCGACCCCTGCGCCGCTGCGGGTCCGGCCGTTGCCCACGACGGTCGAGGAGGCCGATCTGGCCCCGGCGCCCGGGCGCGGGCCCCGCCACCGCGCCGCCGACCCGCCCGACGGCGGCGCGCTCCTCGTCCCGGTCGGGATCGGGGGCGACGCGGCAGCCCCGGTCGCACTCGACGTCGCGCAGGGAGCCCTCGTCACCGGACCGCGCGCCAGCGGCCGCACGACCGTCCTGCGCCTCGTCGTCCGGCGGCTGGCGGCGGCGGGACGGCTGGCCGGCGTGGTCTCGCGGGACACCGCACTGCGCCGCGACGCCGGCGACGCGCCGGCCGTGGCGCCGTCGCCGGCGTCCTTGCCCGGACTCCTCGACGGGCTTCAGGACGGGCTGACGGGCCGCGCGACCGGCGAAGGGCTCGTCGACCACGCCGCCGTCACGCACCGGGGTCACGACGTGCTCGTGGTGGACGACCTCGACGTCCTCGCCCAGCAGCACCCGCTCGAGGCGGAACGGATCGCCGCGCTGACCGACGGCACCGGCCTCGCGCTCGTGGCGGCGGCGAGCTCGACGGGGACGGCGCTGGCGCACCGGGGCGCCCTCGCCGAGCTCCGCGCGCGGCGCACCGGGGTGGTGCTGCACCCGGGCGAGCGCGGGGCGGACGACCTGTGGGGCGTCCCGCTCGCGGACGCCGTCGACCCCGGACCGGCTCGCGCGGGGCACGGCGCGCTCGTGGAGGCGGGGCGGGTACGGGTGGTGCAGGTGGCCAGGCCGGCGGACGCGGACCCGGCCCCGGCGGTCTCAGCCGGACGTCGACTCGACGACCCGGCGCGACATCACCGCGACGAGCACCGCGGCGGCGACGAGCAGCAGGCCGAGGCCGGCGAGCACCGCCCAGAGCACGCCCGCGGTGAGCAGGCTGACGCCGACGAGGCCCTGCATGATCTGCCACACCACGATGGGCGCCCGGCCGCCGTGACGCCCCGCCCACAGGGCTCGGCTGGACCCGACGAGCAGCCACGCGAGCCCGAGGAAGAAGAGCACGAGGAACACGCTCACGGCTACGCTGTGAGAGGCGCCGCGGACGAGCTCGACCCCGACCAGCAGGGCCCCGCCCACGAGGAGGACGGCCTCGATCACGACTCCCGCGGCGACGACCTTCAGGCCCGGCGGGCGTGAGCCCTCCGGGACACCGTCGGCGTCGGACGAGGGGGTGACAGAAGCGCGCATGACACGTCAGAATACGTGCGACCTGCGGTTTCACGACAGTGTGATGAAGCACTCACGCTTCACGCAGGAGAAACTTTCACGTAACCCCTTGTGCGGCGCTTCACGAGGTGTGACGCTGGACGGCAGATCAACCCCCACCCACCGGACCCGGTTTGGCGCGCCCTCGCGCGCGCCCCTCTGACGGACCAGGTCCCCCTGCACCGAGGAGATGACATGGACTGGCGCCACAAGGCCGCCTGCCTCGACGAGGACCCTGAGCTCTTCTTCCCCATCGGCAACACCGGCCCCGCCCTCCTGCAGATCGAGGAGGCCAAGGCCGTGTGCCGTCGCTGCGACGTCGTCGACACGTGCCTGAAGTGGGCCATCGAGTCCGGCCAGGACGCCGGCGTCTGGGGCGGCATGAGCGAGGACGAGCGCCGCGCGCTCAAGCGCCGTACCGCCCGCGCCCGCCGCGCCGGCTGAGCACCTCCGCGAGACGGAGAAGGCTCCCCGCGAGAGGGGGCGGACCGCAGGCCTGCGGTCCGCCCCCTTTCTCGTGCGGGGAGCCTTCTGCGTCTCGCGCGGAGCTTCTCTATCGCGGCGCCTGGCCGTCGCGCAGCTCCAGCTCCAGCACCACCTGGGTGCCGCCGCCCTCGCGCGCCTCCCAGTCGATGGTGCCGCCCAGCTCGTTCGTCACGAGCGTCTGCACGATCTGCGACCCCAGGCCGCTGCGCGACGCGCGGCCGAGGCTCGCGATGCCCTCCGGCATCCCCACGCCGTCGTCGGCGACGACCACGCGCATCGAGGCCCCGTCGCGCTGCACGTCGATCTCGACGTTGCCCGACTCCCGGCCGGGGAAGCCGTGCTCGACGGCGTTGGTGACGAGCTCGGTGAGCACGAGCGCGAGCGGGGTCGCGTCCTGGGCGGGCACCATCCCGAACGACCCGGACTGGCGGGTGCGCACCTGCGTGCGCGTCGAGGCGACGTCGGCGGCGAGCCGCAGCGCGCGGCTCAGCATGCCGTCGAGCTCCACGTTCTCGTCGAGGGTCTGCGACAGGGACTCGTGCACCATCGAGATGGTCGCGACCCGGCGCATCGCCTCCTCCAGCGCGGCCCGTGCCTCGGGCACGTCCATCCGGCGGGCCTGCAGCCGCAGCAGCGCGGCCACGGTGGCGAGGTTGTTCTTCACGCGGTGATGGATCTCGCGGATGGTCGCGTCCTTGGTCATCAGCTCGCGCTCACGACGGCGCAGCTCGGACACGTCGCGGCACAGCAGGACCGCGCCGATGCGCTGGCCGTGGTCCGTGAGCGGCAGGGCGCGCAGGGACAGCGCCACGCCCTTGGCCTCGATGTCGGTGCGCCACGGCGCGCGGCCCATGACGACCAGCGGCAGCGACTCGTCCACCGTGTCCTGGTACTGCACGATGTCGGCGGTCACCTCGACCAGCGACTGCCCGACGAGCGGCCCGATGACCCCGAGCCGGTGGAAGCAGGACAGCGCGTTCGGGCTGGCGTAGAGCACCTCGCCCTCGGAGTTGAGGCGGATCAGCCCGTCGCCGACGCGCGGTGCGCCGCGGCGGGGCCCGGTGGCGGCGTTGGTCGCGGGGTACTCGCCGCGCGCGATCATCGCGAGGATGTCGTCGGCCGACTCCACGTAGTTGAGCTCGAGCCGGCTGGGCGTGCGGCCGGACCCCAGGTTGGTCTGCCGCGCGACGACGGCGATCGGCCGCCCGTCGTGCACCACCGGCACCGCCTCCTCGCGGACGGCGTAGGCGCCGAACCAGCGCGGCTCGCGGGAGCGCTGCGCGCGCACCTCCGTCATGGCGGCCGCGAGCTGCGGACGCTGCCCGTCGGGCGCGAACGACCCGACGATGTCGTCGTAGTGCACGGTCGCCCCGGTGGACGGGCGGCACTGGGCGAGCGCGACGAAGCCGCCGTCGGACGTGGGGAGCCACAGCACCAGGTCGGCGAAGGCGAGGTCGGACACGAGCTGCCAGTCGCCCACGAGGAGGTGCAGCCACTCGCCGTCTTCCTCGGAGAGGTCGGCGTTCTGGGCGATGAGGTCACTCATGGCGGACACGCCCACCAGCCTACGGGCGCTCTCCCCCCGCCCCCGCCTCGGTAGGGTGACCTCGTGCACCTGACCGTGGAGCTGACCTACGCGGCGGACGCGGACGCCGTCGTCGCGATGCTCGCCGACGAGGCGTTCATCCGCTGGCGGGCGCTGCGCGGCCCCGGCGGCCGCGTCGAGCAGGCGGACGTGACCGGCAGCCCGGCCGACGGCTTCACCATCGCGGTGCGGCGCACCCTGCCCACGGACCTCATCCCCGCGCAGGTGCGACCGTTCGTCGGCGACCACCTCGAGGTGCGCCAGGCGGAGGTGTGGGAGGCCCCCTCCGGCGGTCTGCGCACCGGGACCATCGCCGTCGAGATCGCCGGGGCACCCGTGCGGGTGACCGGGACGGTGCGCCTCGAGTCGACGGCGGACGGCGGCACGCGCCAGGTGTACGACGGCGAGGTCCGCGCGACGGTTCCCCTGTTCGGCGCCGCGGTGGCCGAGGCCGCCGCCCGGGCGGTCCGCTCGACCCTCGAGGCCGAGGGCGCGGCCGGTCAGGAGTGGCTCGCGGCGTCGACCGGACCGGGTGAAGACGGGTAACGATCCGGACACGCGCTCGGCGCGCAGGCCCCTGACCTGCACAGACGCCGCGCGCTCCGTCACAGAACGGCATCGACGCCCTCAGCGGGCTTGACTTTCGTCGCCACCGACGGCCAGCATCATCACCTGGCCGTGGGAGCGCTACCACCATGGAGGTGGGAGCGCTACCAAACCTCCGTCTTTGCCCGACCCAGACAAGGGAGTCACCGTGCTCAGCAGCACCCGACCCACCCGCCGAACCCGTCGCGTCGTCGCGGCGACCGCCGGCGTCGCGACCCTCGCCCTCGCCCTGACCGCCTGCGGCGGCTCGGACGACGGCGACGACGCGGCCTCCGGTGACGAGAAGATCACCCTGACCGTCGCCACCTTCAACCAGTTCGGGTACACCGACGAGCTCCTCGCCTCGTACACCGAGGACCACCCGAACGTCACGGTCAAGCAGGTCACCGCCGCGACGTCCGAGGACGCGCGCAACAACCTCACGACCAAGCTCGCCGCCGGCGGCGAGGGCCTCGCCGACATCGAGGGCATCGAGGTCGACTGGCTGCCCGAGCTGATGCAGTTCCCCGACCTGTTCGAGGACCTGGGCGACCCGGCCCTCGACGGCCGGTGGGTGGACTGGAAGGTCCAGCAGGCCACGACGCCCGACGGCAAGCTCATCGGCTACGGCACGGACATCGGCCCCGAGGCCATCTGCTACCGCGCCGACCTCTTCGAGAAGGCCGGCCTGCCGACCGACCGCGAGGAGGTCGCCGACCTTCTCGGTGGCGCGGACGCCACGTGGGAGGACTACTTCGAGGCCGGCAAGAAGTTCGTCGCCAAGTCGGACTCGGCCTGGTTCGACGGCGCGGTGCCGACGTACCAGGGCATGGTGAACCAGCTCGAGGGCGCCTACGAGGACCCGGCGACGGGTGACCCCAAGGACCTCAAGACCAACCAGGAGATCAAGGACCTGTACGACCAGGTCCTGACCGCGTCCGTGGACGACGACCTGTCCGCCGGCCTCGAGCAGTGGGGCGACGACTGGGTCGCCGGCTTCCAGAACAACGCCTGGGCCACCATGCTCTGCCCGCCGTGGATGACCGCGTCGATCGAGCAGAACGCCGGCGGCGTCGAGGGCTGGGACGTCGCGGACGTCTTCCCGGGCGGCGGCGGCAACTGGGGCGGCTCGTTCCTCACCGTCCCCTCCTCCGGCGACAACGCCGCAGCGGCCAAGGAGCTCGCTGCCTGGCTGACCTCGCCCGAGGTCCAGACCCAGGCGTACGAGAACGCCAACACGTTCCCGTCGCAGCTCGACGCCCAGGCGTCCGACGCCGTGCAGGACTCGACGAACGACTTCTTCAACGACGCCCCGGTCGGCCCGATCTTCTCGGCCCGCGCCCAGGCGATCGAGGGTGCCCCGTTCAAGGGCAAGAACTACTTCGCGATCCACACGGCCGTGCAGAACGCGCTCAACCGCGTGGACCTCAACGGTGACGACGCGGAGAAGAGCTGGCAGGGCGCCCTCGACGAGTACGCCTCGCTCGGGCTCTGACCCCCTGACCAGTCCCTGACCCCCGCCGCACCGCCGGGCGGGCCCGCCGAGACACGCTCTCGGCGGGCCCGCCCGGCGGCCGGCGGACCGGCGAGCACAGGAAGCAGCAGATGGCCGTCCTCTCCCCCACCCAGCCCACGCACCGACGAGGTGCGACCGGGCCACGTCCTCCCCGACGCGTCGGTTTCACCCAGCGCCTCGGCCGCTGGGACGTGAAGGTCTCCCCGTACCTGTACATCTCGCCGTTCTTCCTGCTGTTCGCGCTCACCGGCCTGTTCCCGCTCGGGTACACGCTGTTCGTGTCGCTGTACGACTGGAACCTGCTCGGCGGCCAGGGCGAGTTCACGGGGCTGGAGAACTACGCCGCCGTCCTGGCGCAGCCCCTGTTCTGGAAGTCCCTGGTCAACACGTTCTCGATCTTCGTCTTCTCGAGCATCCCGCAGGTGATCCTCGCGATCACGATCGCGGCACTGCTCGACCAGAACCTGCGCGCCGCCACCTTCTGGCGCATGGGCGTGCTGATCCCCTACGTCGTCGCGCCGGTCGCGGTCTCCATGATCTTCGGACGGCTGTTCGCCGACGACTACGGCCTCATCAACGAGCTGCTCGGGTTCGTCGGCGTCGACCCGATCGGCTGGCACACCGACCGCGTCGCCAGCCACGTCGCCATCGCCAGCATGGTGAACTTCCGCTGGACCGGCTACAACGCGCTCATCTTCCTCGCCGCCATGCAGGCCGTGCCCCGCGAGCTCTACGAGGCGGCTGTCATCGACGGCGCGGGCCGCGCGCGGCAGTTCTTCTCCATCACCGTGCCGCAGATCCGCGCCACGATCATCTTCGTCGTCATCACGTCGACCATCGGTGGCCTGCAGATCTTCGACGAGGTCCGCATGTTCGACCCGAAGGGCCTCGGCGGACCGGACCAGGACTGGATGACCACCGTCGTCTACCTGTACGACGTCGCGTGGGGCAACCAGAAGAACCTCGGCCGCGCGTCGGCGGTCGCGCTGCTGCTCTTCCTGCTGATCATCGTCATCGGCATGGTCAACTTCCTCATCACGCAGCGGATCGCGACCTCCGGCCCGAAGAAGGAGAAGGTGGGCCGCCGGCACACCCGTCGCCTCGCGGCGGACGCCCGGGTCGCGCAGGCGACCGGTGCGACCGCCCCCGCGGGCGGGGGCGCGAACCAGGGGCCCCCGCGACCGCCCACCTTCCCCCCGACCACCTCGACCACCGACCGGGAGGACCGCCGATGAGCTCCGTCGCCGTCACCGCCCAGACCGCCGGCCGGGGCGCCGCCCGCGCGGCCACCAAGCGCCGGAACCGCGGCTCGCGGGCCACCCGCAGCGCACAGCGCCGTCCCGGCTGGGTCACCTACGCCCTGCTCGGGGTCACGCTGCTGATCTCGATCTTCCCGCTGTACTTCACGCTGCTGCTCGGGTCGTCCGACCCGGTCACGATCGCGAAGAACGCGGTGCCGCAGTGGCTGCCCGACACGAGCCTGTTCCAGCAGTTCGCCACCGTGATCGAGTCCACCCGGATCAACTTCTGGAAGGCCCTCACCAACTCGGTGATCGTCTCCGTGCTCACCTCGCTGTCGGTGGTGCTGTTCTCCACGCTCGCCGGCTACTCGTTCGCCAAGCTGCGCTTCCGCGGTCGTGGCCCCCTGCTGGTCTTCGTCATCGCCACGATGGCCGTGCCCACCCAGCTCGGCGTCATCCCGATGTACATCCTCATGACGGACCTGGGCTGGATCGGCAAGCTGCAGGCCGTCATCGTGCCCGCCCTCGTCACCGCGTTCGGCGTCTTCTGGATGACGCAGTACCTGTCCGAGGCGCTGCCCTACGAGCTCATCGAGGCGGCCCGCGTGGACGGCGCGTCCATGATCCGCACGTTCTGGTCCGTGGCCCTGCCGGCCGCGCGACCCGCCGCCGCGATGCTCGGCCTGTTCACGTTCGTCCAGCAGTGGACCAACTTCTTCTGGCCGTCCATCGTGCTGAACAGCGAGAACCCGACCCTGCCGTTGGTGGTGCAGTCGCTGCAGGCCAACTTCTTCGTCGACTACTCGCTCGTGATGGCCGGCATCTTCCTCGTGACGCTGCCGCTGCTGGTGATCTTCGCCTTCGTCGGCAAGCAGCTGGTCGCGGGCATCATGGCCGGCGCCGTCAAGGGCTGACCCGCCGGCGCCCCCGCCTGACGTCACGCCCACGCAGCCGCACCGTCGTGCGGCTGCGTGGGCCCACCACCGATGGAAAGATCCGAATTCATGACCCTCCCCACCCCCGGCGCCCGCCGGGCGGCCCCCGGCACGACCGTGCCGTTCACGCCCAGCACCCCCCTCACGAGCTCCCCGCACGCGACCGGGGCGGTCACGTTCCCCGACGGCTTCCTCTGGGGCACCGCCACGGCCGCCTTCCAGATCGAGGGCGCGTCCACCGAGGGCGGCCGCGAGGACTCGGTCTGGGACGCGTTCTGCCGCATCCCCGGCGCCGTGGTGAACGGCGACGACGGGTCCGTGGCCGACGACCACTACCACCGCTACCGCGAGGACGTGGCGCTCATGCGGCGCCTGAACCTCGACGCGTACCGGTTCTCGACGTCGTGGGCCCGGGTGGTCCCGGACGGCAAGACGATCAACCAGGAGGGCCTGGACTTCTACTCGCGCCTCGTCGACGAGCTGCTCGCCGCCGACGTGCTGCCCTGGCTGACGCTGTACCACTGGGACCTGCCGCAGGCGCTGGAGGAGCTGGGCGGCTGGCCGAACCGGGACACCGCGGCCCGCTTCGTCGACTACGCCGTGACGATGCACGAAGCCCTGGGCGACCGGGTGAAGGTCTGGACGACGCTCAACGAGCCGTGGTGCTCCGCGTTCCTCGGCTACACCGCGGGCGCGCACGCCCCCGGTCGCAAGTCCCCGGCGGACGGCCTCGCCGCGGCCCACCACCTCATGCTCGCCCACGGCGGTGCCGTCCGGGCGCTGCGCGGGCGCGACCCGGAGGCCGTGCTCGGCCTCACGCTCAACTTCACCGTCTCCGACCCCGTCGACCCGACGGACCCGGCGGACGTCGACGTCGCGCGCCGCGACGACGGCATGTTCAACCGCTTCTTCCTCGACCCGATCCTGCGCGGCGCCTACCCGCAGGACCTGCTCGACGACGTCGCGCACCTCGGGTTCGCCGACGTCGTGCGCGAGGGCGACCTCGACGTGATCTCCACGCCGATCGACGTGCTCGGCGTGAACTACTACAACGGCGGCGCCGTCTCCGCCCGACCCCAGGGCGCCGCGGGCGAGACGCCCGCGGGCACGGCCGACCCCGGCGGCGAGCGCGTCGACGCCGCGGTGTGGGAGACCCGCTCCCCCAACCCGGTGCCCGACGGCATCTACCACCACAGCCGCGGCCTGCCGCTCACCGACATGGGCTGGGAGGTGCAGCCGGAGGGCCTCACCCGCCTGCTGACGCGGCTGCAGCGCGACTACACCGGCCCCCGTGGCACCTCGATGTACGTCACCGAGAACGGCGCCGCGTACCCCGACGTCGTGCAGGCCGACGGCCGCGTCGACGACCCGGACCGCCTCGCGTTCGTCGACCTGCACCTGCGCGCCGTCCGTGACGCGATCGACGCCGGCGTCGACGTGCGCGGCTACTTCGCCTGGTCGCTGCTGGACAACTTCGAGTGGGCCCTCGGCTACTCCAAGCGCTTCGGCCTGGTGCACGTCGACTACGAGACGCAGGAGCGCACCGTGAAGTCCTCCGGACACTGGTACGGCGAGGTCGCCCGCACGGGCGTCGTGCCGGCACGCGACGGCGCGGACGCAGAGTAGTCTCCGGACGTGGTCATCGAGCATGCCAGCCCGACGCTGGACGACGTCGCCAGGGCCGCGGGGGTCTCGCGGTCCACGGCCTCGCGCGCCATCAACGGCGGTGACCGGGTGTCGCCCGAGGCGCAGACCGCCGTCGACGACGCCGTCGCCCGGCTCGGGTACGCCCCGAACCGGGCGGCCCGCTCGCTGGTCACCCGTCGCACCGACTCGATCGCCCTCGTGGTGCCCGAGCCCGACGCCCGCATCCTCACCGACCCGTTCCTCGCGGGCGTGCTGCGCGGCGTCAGCGAGGGGCTGACCGGCACGGAGCTGCAGCTCGTGCTGCTGCTCGCCCGGCCGGGCGAGCCGCCGGGCCACATCGCGCGCTACCTGCGGTCGGGGCACGTGGACGGCGTCATCGTGGCGTCGCACCACCGGGAGGACCAGCTCGAGTCCGAGCTGATGCGCTCGCACCTGCCGTCGGTGTTCGTGGGCCGGCCGTTCGACACCGAGTCCCTGCACTTCGTCGACGTGGACAACGCCTCGGGCGGGCGCACCGCCACGCAGCGCCTCGTGGACCGCGGCTGCACCCGGGTCGCCACCATCACCGGCCCGCTCGACATGACCGCGGCCGTCGACCGTCACGACGCCTGGCAGCACACGCTCGAGGACGCCGGGCTGCCGGCCACCGCCGTCGAGAACGGCGACTTCACCGTGGCGGGCGGCGCGGCCGCGATGGAGCGGATCCTGGCACGGCACCCCGACGTCGACGGCGTGTTCGCCGCGTCGGACCTCATGGCCACGGGCGCGCTCCAGGTGCTGCGCGAGTCCGGCCGGCGGGTGCCCGACGACGTCGCCCTGGTGGGGTTCGACGCCCTCGGCGCCGAGCGGACGACGCCGCGACTGACGACCGTGCTGCAGCCCGTCGTCGAGATGGTCACGGCCGCGACCGCGACCCTGCTCGACGTCCTCGGCGGGGCCGACGTGCCCGCCGAGCCCCAGATCTTCGTGCCGCGCCTCGTCGAGGGCGAGTCGGCCTGACCGTCGCTACGGTCGTGCCCATGAGCGACGCGCCCGCGGTCCAGACCTTCACCACCACCCTGCTCGCGACCGGCGGCAACAACGTCGGGCTGCCCGTGCCGGACACCGTCGTCGCGGCGTTCGGGCGCGGCCGGCGGGTCCCGGTCGTCGTGACGGTCGACGGCGGCTACACCTACCGCACCACCGTGTCGTCGATGGGCGGGCGCTTCCTGGTCTCGTTCAACGCCGAGACCCGCGCGGCCACCGGCCGCGGCGCCGGCGACGAGGTCGAGGTGCGGCTCGAGGTCGACGACGCGCCCCGCACGGTCGAGGTGCCGCCCGCCCTGGCGTCCGCGCTCGCCGCCGACCCCGCGGCCACCGCCGCCTGGGGCAAGCTGTCGCCGAGCAGGCAGAAGGCGCACGCCCTCAGCGTGGACGGCGCCAGGACCGACGAGACCCGGGACCGCCGTGTCGCGAAGGTGCTGGAGTCGCTCGCCGGCTGAGAGGCCTCCCGTCCCGGCGCGTACGACGGCGGCCCGCCAGAGTGCTCTGGCGGGCCGCCGTGGTGTGCCGGGCGCGAACGGTCAGTCGCGCCGCGGGGTGTCGTCGTCCACACCGATGGCCGTCTGCAGGGCCTCGCGGTAGTCGGCGGCGAGCTGCGACGGGTTCTTGCCCAGCTGCGAGTTGCGGTAGCCGTACAGGAAGTAGATCGCGAAGCCGAGCGCGAGCCACACCAGGAACCGCAGCCACGTCTCGACGTCCAGCTGCAGCATGAGCCACAGGCACAGCACGCCCGAGACGATCGGCAGCACCGGCGACCACGGCACCTTGAAGTGGTCGGCCTTGACCTCCCCGCCGCCGGCCTTGAGCTGGCGACGACGCAGGATCGGGATGCCGAAGCTCACCAGCACGAAGGCCGACAGGGTGCCGATGTTCACCATGTTGCCGAGCACGTCGACGGAGAAGAAGCAGGTGACGACGACCAGGAGCACGGCGGTGCCGACCTGGATCGTCACGGGGGTGCCGCGCTTCTCCGACGTCTTCGACATGCCGCGGGGCAGCAGGCCGTCACGGCTCATCGCGAAGACGATGCGGGTGAGGCCGAGCATGAGCACCATGACCACGGTGGTGAGGCCGACGAGGATGCCCACCGTGATGACCTGGGTGGCCCAGGTCGGGGCGTTCTCCTGCAGCTGGAACGCGGTGATGATCGTCGCGGACGCGCCGCCGTCGGGGGTGGCGTCGCGCAGCTGCTGCGGGGTGGCCATGCCGGAGAGCGCGATCGACACGGCGATGTAGAGGCCGGTGCAGATGGCGAGGCCGCCGAGGATGCCGCGGGGGACGTTCCGCCGCGGGTTCTTGGTCTCCTCCGCCGCGGTGGCGACGACGTCGAAACCGATGAACGCGAAGAACACGGTGCCGGCACCCGCGAGGATGCCCATCACGCCGCCCACGGAGAGCTCGGCGCCGGCCATCCAGGAGAAGAGGGTCTGCGTCATCGTGGTGTTGTGCGTCGTGGACTCGCCGAACGACTCCGGGCTCGGCACGAACGGGCTGAGGTTGGACGCGCTGAAGAACGCGAAGCCGACCACGATGATGAGCAGCACGATCGCGACCTTGATGGCCGTGAGGACGCCGGTGACACGCGTCGAGAGCTTGGTGCCGACGGCGAGCAGCGTCGCGAGCACGACGATGAGGATCGCGGTGCCCCAGTCGAAGGAGACGCCGCCGAGGCTCACGGTGTTGTGGATGCCGGAGGCGACGCCCTCGGAGTCGACGCCGCCGAGGCCGAAGACGTTGAGGAAGTTGTCGAAGTAGAGGCCCCACGCCTTCGCCACGACGGACGCGGCGAAGAACATCTCCAGGATGAGGTCCCAGCCGATGATCCACGCGAGCAGCTCGCCCATCGACGCGTACGAGAACGTGTACGCGGAGCCCGCCACCGGCATGTACGACGCGAACTCGGCGTAGCACAACGCCGCCAGGGCGCACACGACGCCGGCGATGACGAACGAGATCACGACCGACGGGCCGGTCTGCGTGGCCGACACCTGCGCGGCCTTCGAGAAGATTCCGGCGCCGATCACCACCGAGATGCCGAGGACCATGAGGTCCCAGGCGCCGAGGGTCCGCTTGAGCTGGCGCTGGGGCTCGTCGGACGCCGCGATCGTGGCTTCGATCGAGCGCCTCCGCATGAGCTGCATCGTTGAGGCTCCTTACTGGAGTGGTCTGTACCACCGGGTCTCGGCGGCCGGGAGACCTTACACCGCCCGGCTGCCTCCGTGAACGGGGTGTTCAGCGCTGCTCGCCTTGTCACCACCATCCCCCAGTCGGCCGCTCCCGGCGCGCAGAACGGCGTGCGTGGCGTCGTCGGCCCGGAAGAGGCGCGGGGCGACGGGCGCCACCACGACGGTCACGGCCTGGCGGCGTCGAGGTCCGCGGAGCGTGCGGTGATCCAGGCGTCCACGCGCTCCCACTGCTCGAAGAGCCACAGCTCCCGGCCCTCGACGTCGGCAGGGAGGTCGCCGACGCGCACCAGGGTGCCGCCGAGCACGATCGTCTTGTCCATCGGCAGCTCGCGCCAGATGTCCTTGACCGTGACGAGACGGTCCAGGCCCGTGTGCGCGACGACCAGCACGGCGGCGTCGGGCGCGACGGCGTCGAGCGCGGACAGGAAACCGCCCGCGTGCGGCACCATGACGTGCGGCATGCGCTCGGCCCGGTCGGCGAGGGCGTCCTTGCCGTGGGCACGGAGCGCGTCGATCCGCTGCGCGCGGCGCCGGGGCGTCACGTTGCCCCCCTCGGGGAACAGCACGAGGGCGTCGCCGGGCCCCAGGTCGGCCGAGATGCGCGTGATGGTCTCCGCGGCGCCGGGCTGCCCCGATCTCCGCCGCGCGACGGGCGTGACGAAGGCCGCGGGCAGCCGGCCCAGGAGCACGTCGATCGCCGGGTCCCACTGGAGCGTGTCCTTGAGGACGATGGCGGGCGCGCGGTGGGCGCGACCGAGGAGGACGTCGACCAGGATGAACGAGTCCCCCGGACCGGCGTGCCGGCTGAGCACGAGGACGGGGACGTCGGGCAGCCTCGCCCCCTTCTCGACCTCGACGACGATGGTCAGCCGCAGCGTCCACCGCACCTGCCAGAAGAGGACGGCCAGCGCGGCCCGCGCCACGGCGACGTGCGCCCGCTGCACCCAGGGGCGGTGCATCGCCAGCCCGAACCCGGACGCCACCCACAGCCCGAACAGCACCACCAGCGCGGCGGCGTCCCACAGCACGTAGAACGACAGCATCCACAGCAGGCGCACCACCCGCAGCCGGCCCGGCAGCAGCCAGGTCAGCGCGGCGCCGACGACCAGGGCGAGCATGATCGACGTCGGCACCAGGAGCACCGCCAGCAGCACCACGAGCGGCGCCAGCACGACCCGCCGGACCCAGCGGGGCGGGGGCGCGATCACGGCTGCCCTGCCGCGTCCGGGGGCGTCGGCCCCGGTGCGGGTCCCGGCGGCGCTGCCGCGAGGTAGTCCCGCGCGGCGGCGTACGACTGGGCGATGCGTGACGCGGTGGAGTCCATGCGCCGGAACGCGCCGAGCTTCTCGTCCCCCGGCAGCGCGCCGCCGGTCGGCAGCACGTGCACGGTCGCGACCCGGCGGGCCTCCTCCAGCTCCCGGAAGTAGCGGTGCCGCCGCGCGATCTCGAAGCTCACGCGCGCGACGTCTGACGGCTTGGACGGCACCGTGAGGGGCTCCTCGACCCGCCCCACCTGCAGCACGTAGACCGTGGTCGCGCCGCGGCGCACGGCCTCGCCGAGCGGGATGGAGTTCACCATGCCGCCATCCACGTAGTGCTCGCCGCCGATCTCGGTGGGCGGCAGCGCGCCCGGCACCGACGCCGAGGCGAGCACCGCCTCGACCAGCGGCCCGGAGTCGAACCAGTGCTCCGACGCACGCTCGATGCTCGCCGCGGCGACCACGAGGGGCACCGTCAGGTCCTCGAAGGTGGTGAGCTCCCCCAGGGTGCCCGCGATGAGCCGGCGCAGCGCGGCCGGGTCGTACAGGTGCGTGCGGGACTTGGCGAGGCGGCCGAGCTGTCGGTACCAGGCCTCGCCGTAGACCTCGTTCGCCGTCGGGGACGCCCACGCGGCACCGAGGCGGTCGACGACGGCGATGCTCGGGTCGGCGGCGACCGCGGCGCCGTTGATCGCGCCGATCGACGTGCCGACCACGAGGCCGGGCGTCACCCCCGCCTCGAACAGCGCCTGCAGCATGCCCACCTGGACCGCCCCGCGCACCCCGCCGCCGCCGAGCACGAACGCCACTGTCATGGCCGCGATCGTGCCACGACGTCGCACCGAAGGCATCGGGACGGCGTCAGCGCCGCACCACGGTCGCGCTACTGGACGAGGACCTGCGCCTCGCCGATGGCGAGGGTCGACTCGCGCGTCTGGGCGGGCACGTCGATCTTGCCGTCCAGGCCGCCGCCATCCCACTCCGCGGTCCAGTACGCCGTCCCCGTCACCGTGATGTTCCCGGAGCGCCGGTTCTCGGCCCCGTCGAACCCGCACGTCGGGGACGGGCGGGCGTCGCTGCTCACGGCCTCCGACCAGGGGGTGCCCGGCGCGCGGGAGCCCGCGCAGGTGGTCGTGGCGTAGACCTCGCCGGTGTCGTCGTCGGTCAGCGTCCACACGATGCGGTCCAGCTGTCCCTCGACGGTGACGGTGAGCCCGCCGTCCGTCTCGGACTCCGTGATGGGGCCGGTCGTGTTCGCCGCCGGGTTCGCCACCCAGAGCCAGACCGGCATCCCGACGATCCCGATCGCGGCCCCGTCCACCTCCGTCGTCGGCGGTGTCGAGCCGATCTCGCCCATCGTCAGCTGCATGCGGGCGAACGCGCGTTCCGCCAGCTCCAGCGGCGACGGACCGACCTCCGTCGGCGGCGGGTCCTCCTGCCACAGCCGGAACGGGGCGCAGAGATAGGTGTAGCCCTCGACGTCGTCCAGGCACTCGTCCTCCGGCGGCACGCAGGCGACGATGTAGCCCTCGGTCTTGCCGTCCCAGATCTTGTCGTCCTTCGGGGGCTGCGGGTTGGCCAGCGCCATGTAGCAACCACGCTCGCTGTTGTAGACGGCCTTGCCCTTCTTGCACGGGATGACGTGCGAGCCGTACTTGCACTCGCGGACGGAGCCGTCCCCGCCTCCGCCGCCGGGGTCCGAGCCGTCGTCGCCGTCCTCGCCCGGGCAGGTCACCTCGCCGCCGACGTTGCCCTCGTTGTCGGCGCCTCCCTCACCCGTGCAGGGTGCGGCGACCGCGGGGGCAGGGGTCGCGACCGACGGTGCGACTGCCACCCCGGTGAACAGCATCAGCACGGCGACGACCCGTGCGACCTGCCTCAGCACGACTGCTCCGTATCGGCCTCGCGGCTGTCGATGCCCCATCGGTCCTCCCCGCGCGCGCTCATCGTGTAGACGACCGTGAACCGTTCCGGCACCCCCTCGGCCCGGGGGACCTTCGCCCCGTCCTTGTCGAGGGTCGTGACGCCGGAGGTGTCGTTGCAGACCTCGAGGGTCACCCGCTCGTCGCCCGGCGAGTCCCCGCCCGGGTCGAAGTCGGAGGCCTCCACGTCCGTGAAGGTCGCGGCGCCCTCGGTCTTCCAGCCGTCGGCGACGCGCTGCTCGTACGTCGTCCGCTGGGCCTGCCACTGCTCGTCGTCGGTCCAGAAGCCCTGCATCATCTGCCAGCTCGCGAAGCCGTCGTTGCCGACCTTCGCACCGAGGTCGTAGAAGTCCTGCAGCGTCTGCTCGGCGGCCTCGACAGCCTGCTGCTCGGCCGCGTCCACGGTGGGCGAGGGTCTCGGGCTGGCCGGCAGGACGGCGGCGGGTTCGTCGGCCTCCGGCGAGCAGGCCCCGAGGACACCGACAGCCACGACGAGCGCGCCGGCCACGAGGGCAGCGCGCGTCCGGGTCTGGTGCATGGGGATCCTCGGCTCGGGTGCCGCTCGATGCGCGCGGACACGTCGTGGGGGTGTGTCGCGCGCCAGGATAGCGCGCGAGCCCGCCGCGGGACGGAGGTGGTTCTCCTCCCTCGGGCTACCCCACGGGGTTCGTGGGGGGCGGGCCAGCATGGACAGCTCCCACCATGAGCGAGGTGTTGCCCTCACCCATC
>NZ_JBHVSQ010000002.1:168487-196305 GCF_042885055.1 Isoptericola sp. NPDC058082
CCCTACGGGGGCGGGCCTTCCCCCCCCCCCCCCCGGCCTCGCAGCGGGGTCGCGGCGGGGCCGCTCAGGCGTGCACGTGCCCGTACCGGTGGCGGGTGCGGCTGACGGCCTGCTCGCGCACGACGGCGAGCAGCTCGCGCCGGCCGCTGGCGACCACCGGCGCGTCGAGCACGGTCACGGTGCCGAGGCGGGTCGCGGCCGCCTCGCGCAGGCCCGGCGCACGGCCGACCACGCGGACGCGGCCGGTGACGCGGCCGGCCGCGACGGCGGCGGCGAAGTCCGCGTGGGAGGTCGGCGCCTCGTGCGGCACGCCCCAGCCGCTGTCGGTGTCCGGCACGACCACCGCGGGCACGCCCGCCCGCTTCGCCGCGGCGAGCACCCGCCGCACCTCGATCGGCAGGGCGCCGTCGCCGACGCGCACGGTCAGGCGGTCGATGGGCCGGTAGCGGAAGGTGTTCTCCTCCACCCGCAGGCCGGACTTGTCGTGCCCGACGCCGATCTCGGCCGCCCACGCGGCGTCGTCCGACGCCTGCGCCGCGGCGAGCCAGCCCTCGGGGTCGTGGGTGCGCGACGGCACGCCGTCGGCGTCCGCCCACGCGCCGAGCTCGGCGACGTAGTTGGGGCCGCCCGCCTTGGCGCCCGGGCCCACGGCCGAGGCCTTCCAGCCGCCGAACGACTGCCGCTGCACGATGGCGCCGGTGATGTGCCGGTTCACGTACACGTTGCCCGCCTCGACGCGGTCGAGCCAGGTGGCGATCTCGTCGTCGTCGAGGGAGTGGATGCCCGCGGTGAGACCGAAGTCCACCTGGTTCTGCAGGCGGATCGCCTCGTCCAGGTCCTGGGCGGTCATGATGCCGAGCACCGGGCCGAACACCTCGGTGAGGTGGAAGAACGACCCGGGCGCGACGCCGTCGCGCAGGCCCGGCGACCAGAGCCGGTCCTCCTCGATCCCCGCGGCGCGGGCGGCGTCGTCCAGGCGACGCGGGCGCACGAGCCACGACTCCCCCGGCTCGAGGGTCGTCAGCGCGCGCAGCAGCTTGCCCTGCGCGGGCTCGGTCAGCGGCCCCATCACGGTCGACAGCTCGGTGGGCGAGCCCACCGCGAGCGACTGCACGGCGTCGACGAGCTGGCGGCGGAACCGCTTGCCGGTCTCGGTGGTCGGGTCGCCGACCGAGCCGACCAGGATGACCAGCGACGCGGCCGAGCACTTCTGCCCGGCGTGGCCGAAGGCGCTCTTGACCAGGTCGGAGACGGCGAGGTCGAGGTCCGCCGACGGCGTCACGACCAGCGCGTTCTTGCCCGACGTCTCCGCGAGCACCGGGCGCTCCGGCCGCCAGGAGGCGAACAGCTCGGCCGTCTCGATGGAGCCGGTGAGGATCACGCGGGCCACGTCCGGGTGGGTCACGAGGTGCTGGCCGAGGTCGCCGTCGGGCACCCGCAGGAACTGCACGACGTCGCGCGCGACCTGCGGGTCGAGCCCGATCTCCGGCGCGACCTCGTCGAGCCCGGCGTGCACGGCCTCGATCGCCAGCTCGTAGCAGCGCGGCGTGGTGGGGGCCGGCTTCGCGAGCACGGAGGACCCGGCCGCGAGCGCCGCGAGCGCACCGCCCGTGGGGATGGCGACGGGGAAGTTCCACGGCGGGGTGACCAGCGTGACGCCGTCGGGTGTGAACGTGGCGCCGTCCACCTGCTCCAGGGCCTCGGCCATCGCGGCGTAGTAGTTCGCGAAGTCGATCGCCTCGCTGACCTCGGGGTCCGCCTCGGCGACCGTCTTGCCCGGCTCGTGCACCATGGCGGCGACGAGGTCCGTGCGGCGCGCCTCGAGCTCGCGGGCGGCGGCGCGCAGCACGCGCGCGCGGTCGGCGGGCGCGACGGCGGCCCAGGCGCGCTGGGCGGCGACGGCGCGGGAGACGGCGTCGTCGATCGCCTGGGTCGAGGTGATCTCGGGGGCCTGGACGGGGACGAACCCGGAGTCCGGCCCGACGACGCTGCGGGCCCACGCGCGGTGGCCGGCCACGGCCGGGTCGGTGTCGACGGCGTTGCGGAACGGCTCCGCGGAGGGGCAGCCGGCGGCGGTGGGCGCGGTGCCCCCGCCGGAGAACCGGTCGCGACGGCGCGGCGCGACGTCAACCGGCTGGTAGTGCATGCCGTGCCTCACGGACGCGCGGAAGGCGAGCTCCTGGCGTTCCATGGCCGTCGCCTCGACGCCGTCGTCGCCGCCGGCGGGAGCGAAGGCGGCGTGCAGGAAGTTCTGCTCGGCGGCGTTCTCCTCGAGGCGGCGCACCAGGTAGGAGATCGCGACGTCGAAGTCCTCGTCGCGCACCACCGGCGTGTACAGCACGACGTGGCCGCCGTCCTTGGCCACCTCGTCGCGCACGAGGCGCGCCTCGATGGGGGCCATGCCCTGCAGCATCTCGATGTCGAGCCCCTCGGTGACGCCACGGCCGCGCGCGAGCAGCACCGCGAGCGCCACGTCGAAGAGGTTGTGCGACGCGACCCCGAGGCGGACGGCGGCGGTGCGGTCGGCGCGCAGGTGGTGGTCGAGGATGCGCACGTAGTTGGCGTCCACGTCCGGCTTGGTCGGGTAGGGCGCCTGCGCCCAGTCGTGCAGCTCGGCCTCGACGTGCTCCATCGCCAGGTTGGCGCCCTTGACGAGGCGCACCTTGATGCGCGCGCCGCCGTCGGCCACGCGCTTCTGCGCGAACTCGGTGAGCTCGTCGAGCGCGCCCATCGCGTCGGGCAGGTACGCCTGGAGGACGATGCCGGCCTCGAGGTCGCGGAACTCGTCGCGGTCGAGCACCTGCGTGAAGACCGCGGTGGTGAGCGCGAGGTCCTTGTACTCCTCCATGTCGAGGTTGAGGAAGACGCCGTGGTCGCGCGCGGCCCGGTACAGGGGCAGCAGGTGCTCGACGACGCGCTCGCGCGAGCCGTCCAGGTCCCAGGTGACGAGCTGGGCCGCGACGGACGACACCTTGACGGAGACGTAGTCGACGTCGGGCCGGCGCACGAGGTCGATGGTGCGCTGCAGGCGGGCGGCGGCCTCGTCGTCGCCGAGCACGGCCTCGCCCAGGAGGTTGACGTTGAGGGTGTAGCCCTCGGCGCGGGTGCGGGCGAGGTGCTGGGTGAGCCCCTTGCCGGCGTCGGCCACGAGGTGGCCGACGAGCTGGCGCAGGCGCACCCGGGCGGCGGGGACCACGACGGAGGGCAGCACGGGCGCGACGACGGCGCCGACCTTGAACAGCGTGCGGTCGACGGGGCCGAGGAAGGTGGCCGAGCCGGCGTCCCGGCCGAGGCGGGCGAGCGCGGTGGCGGCGACGCCGACGTCCTGGGGGCGCGCGACGTCGTCGACGAACCCGACGGCGAGCTCCAGCCCGGCCGGGTCGGAGACGAGCGAGCCGAGCCGCTCGGCGGTGGCGCGCGTCTTCCGGTCCGCGCGGGTGGTCGACCCGGCCTGGCCGGACGAGCCGGAGGCGACGGCGATCCAGTGGTGGGCGAGGGCGACCGCGTCCTCGACGAGGGCTTCGGCGCCCTGCTGGCCTGCGACGGTGTCGGCGCTGCGCACGGCGGAGGGGGTGGCGCCGCCGCGCGCCGGAACGGAGGTACTCATGCCACCAGGGTGCGCCCTCGGCCCAGGGCCCGTCTTGTACGATCGGGCCCGCGATGGGCGCAGATTCCGACAACACCGGCGACGCCTCGGGCGACACCTCGAGCGGCGCCCTCGGCGACCCCTCGCCGGCCCGCGACGACGCGTCCACGGACGTTCCCGGCACCGCCGCCCTGATGGCCGCCCTGTCCCCCGTGATGGTGGACCTGATGGACGAGCTGTCCGACGTCATGTTCTGCGCCAAGGACGCCGACGGGCGCTACCTCGCGGTGAACCAGGTGTTCGTGCGCCGCACCAACGAGCGCTCCCGCCGGCAGGTGCTGGGCCGCCGCGCCGTCGACCTGTTCGTGCCCGAGCTGGCCGAGCGCTACGAGGCCCAGGACGCCGAGGTGGTGCGCACGGGCCGCCCGCTGCGCAACGAGCTGGAGCTCATCCGCCGCGTGGGCGGCACACCCGGCTGGTTCCTCACGGCGAAGCTCCCGGTGCGCGACGGCGCCGGGCGCGTGGTCGGCCTCGTCTCCGTGTCGCAGGACCTGCGCTCGGGCGACGCCGACGACGCGACGATGGACGCGATGGCCCGCCTGGTCGCCGCCGTCGAGCGGCACCTCGACACCTCGCCCGGCGACCCGCTGTCCGTGGCCGACCTGGCGCGCCTGTCGGGCAGCACGCCCGCCGTCCTGGACCGCCGGGTGCGCAAGGTCTTCGGGCTCTCCCCGCGCCAGCTCGTGCTGCGCACGCGCGTGGACCGCGCCGCGCACCTGCTCACGTCCACGACGACGCCGCTCGCCGAGGTCGCCGCCGCCGCGGGCTTCTACGACCAGCCCTCGTTCACGCGGACCTTCGCCCGGCTCACGGGCGAGACGCCGTCGTCGTTCCGCCGGCGCGCCCGCGCCGCCGGCTGACCGGCGCCTCAGCCGAAGACGGGCGCCAGCGCCTGGACGAGCTGCTGCACGCCCAGCACGACGAACATGCCGGCGATGACGACGAGCGCCACGTTGGTCAGCGGCCGGTTGCGCCACCGCTCCGGCACCCGCGAGGAGTTCATGAGGAACAGCAGCGTGATCGCGAGGAACGGCATGAACAGCGAGCCCAGCACGCCGTAGGCGACGACGAGGGCGATCGGCTGGTCGAGCAGGAGCAGCAGCATCGGCGGGAACGTCAGCCACAGGATGTAGAGCCGGTAGTACGAGCCGCCCGCCTTGCGCCGCGGGTCGTCCTCCGAGAGCCCGCGCGCGGTGGCGACGAAGTCGGCGAACATCAGCGACACGCCGTTCCACACGCCGAGCACCGAGGAGAACGACGACGCCCAGAACCCCACGAGGAACAGCGGCGCCATGAACGCGCCGTAGCGCTCGGCCAGCACGTCGGCGAGGTCGACGAGGCCGCCCTCGCCGTCGGCGATGGTGATGCCGGAGGAGTAGAGCAGCTCGGCGCCGACGATCAGCATGGAGATCACGAAGACGCCGGAGATCACGTAGGCCATGGCGTTGTCGATCCGCATGACCTTCATCCAGCGCGGGGTGTGCCAGCCCTTCTCCTTGAGCCAGTACCCGTACGCCGCGAGCGTGATCGTGCCGCCGACGCCGCCGGCGAGGCTGAGGGTGTAGATGATCGAGTCCTCGGGGATCCGCGGCACCAGGCCACCCAGGATCTCGCCGATGTTCGGCAGGGTGAGGACCGCCGAGCCGACGATCGTCACGAACATCACGCCGACGAGCACCGCGATGACGTACTCGAACATCTTGTACTTGCCGAGCCAGACGACCGCTGCCCCGATGAGGCCGGACATGATCGCGAACCAGATCAGGTCGACCTGCGGGAACAGCGCGACGAGCGGCAGGGCCGAGCTCGACATCGCCGCGGCGCCGTAGCTGAAGCCCCACACCACGATGTAGATGCCGAAGTAGACGCTGGCCCACGCGCCCAGCGACTTCCAGCCGTCGAAGATCGTGCGGCCCGTGGCGAGCGACCAGCGCCCGGCGCCCTCGACGAGCACGATCTTGATGAGGACGCCGAGGACGGCGGCCCACATCAGGGTGTAGCCGAAGCGGCTGCCCGCGACGAGCGTCGCGACCAGGTCGCCGGCGCCGATGCCGGTGGCGGCGACGACGAGGCCCGGGCCGACGATGCGCCAGCGTGGGCGTTCGTCCCTGAGCTCGTGGTCGAGGGCGGGAGATGCGACGTCCTTGTCAGCCATGTTGCCGGAGGCTACCGCACGGGTGTTGCGGGCATCGGAAACATGCCGGGCAGGTCCGATCTCGCCGTCCCGGGCCGTGCACGAATCCCACAATCAGACGGCCCCAGCACGCCGATGGACACCGCGCCTGTGTATGAGTCGTACAAATCCGTGCCCTGCGCTCTTGGCGACGTCCGGCCATGACCGCGGCCGGGCCGAGCACCTAGCGTCGTCGTCATGACCGCAGCCACCCTCTCCCTCTCCCCCGCCCGCCCGCGCCGCGTCCTCGCGGACCTGCTGCCCGGGGCCCTCGCCCGCGACGCCGTGCTCGTCGTCGCGGTGGCCGCCCTCACCGCCCTGGCCGCGCAGGTCGTGATCCCCGTGCCCGGGCTGCCGGTGCCCCTCACCGGCCAGACGTTCGCCGTCCTGCTCGGCGCCGCCGCCCTCGGGCCGTGGCGCGGCGCCGCCGCCCAGGCGGTGTACCTCACCGCGGGCGTCGCCGGCCTGCCCGTGTTCGCCGGCGCGACGGCGGGCTGGGAGTCGGTCGCCGGCGCGTCCGGCGGCTACCTCGTCGGCTTCCTCCTGGCGGGCGTGGTCGTCGGGGCGCTCGCGCGCCGCGGCGCCGACCGCCGGGCGCTGTCCACCGTCGGCACCTACGCCCTCGGCACCCTCGCCGTCTACGTGGTGGGCGTGCCGTGGCTCGCGGTGAGCACGGGGATGCCCGTGGGCGCCGCCCTGCTCTCCGGCGCCGTCGTCTTCCTGCCCGGCGACGCGCTCAAGGCCGCGCTCGCCGCCGCCCTGCTGCCGGCCGCCTGGCGGTTCGTGCGCTGACGCACCGCCGGTCGAGCGTGTCGAAAACGCCGTCCCTCGGTCTCGACACGCTCAACCGGCGGCATCGTCGGGTCAACGCCCGGACACGGCTCCGTAAGGCGGCGGGTTTCGCCCGCTGGAGGGTGCGCGGGAGCGGCTACGGTGGGCGCCGAGGCCCACCATCCCGGGCCGCGCCACCCCTGCCGGGGCCCCTGACCGGGGCCCTCGGCACCGTGTCCTGGAGGACCCGTGACGACGACGACGTCGATGACCTCGACACCCCTGCCCGACACCCCGGCCGCACCGGCCGCCGCCCCCGCGCCGAGGGCGAGCTCCCCGCTCGACACGGCGCACAGCCAGCTCGCCAGCGCCGTGGCCGTGCTCGGCTACGACGAGGGCCAGCGACAGATGCTGGCCACCCCCCGCCGCGAGATCCACGTGGCCGTGCCCCTGCGGCGCGACGACGGCGAGACCGTCCTCTTCCACGGCTTCCGCGTGCAGCACAACATCACCCGCGGCCCCGGCAAGGGCGGGCTGCGCTACGCGCCCGGCGTCGACATCGACGAGGTCCGCGCCCTCGCCATGTGGATGACCTGGAAGTGCGCCATCGTCGACCTGCCGTACGGCGGCGCCAAGGGCGGCGTCGCCATCGACCCGCGCGACTACTCGACGGCCGAGCTGGAGCGCGTCACCCGCCGGTACACCTCCGAGATCATGCCGATGATCGGCCCGGACACCGACATCATGGCGCCCGACATGGGCACCGACGAGCACACGATGGCATGGGTCATGGACACCTACTCCGTGAACCGCGGGTACACGATCCCCGCCGTCGTCACCGGCAAGCCCCTGGCGCTGGGCGGCTCCCGCGGCCGCGGCACCGCCACCAGCGCCGGCATCGTGCACGCCACGGCGGCCGCGCTCGGCGAGGCCGGCGTGCCGCTGACGGACGTCACCGTCGCCGTGCAGGGCTTCGGCAAGGTGGGCTCGCACGCCGCCGCGATCTTCGCCGCGCGCGGCGCGACCGTCGTCGCGGTGAGCGACCAGTACGGCGGGCTCCGCAACGACGCGGGCCTCGACGTCCCCCGCCTCCTCGCGCACGTCGCCGCCACGGGCTCCGTCGTCGGCTTCGACGGCGCCGACCCGCTGTCCAACACCGAGCTGCTCGGCCTCGACGTCGACGTCCTCGTGCCGGCCGCCGTCGAGGGCGTGCTCGACGGCGTCACCGCCGCGGGCGTCCGGGCACGCTGGGTGGTCGAGGGCGCCAACGGCCCCACCACCACCGAGGGCGACCGCGTGCTCGCCGCGAACGGCGTCACCGTCGTGCCGGACGTGCTCGCCAACGCCGGTGGCGTCGTCGTCTCCTACTTCGAGTGGGTGCAGGCCAACCAGACCTACTGGTGGTCCGAGCAGGAGATCGCCGACCGCCTGGAGCACCGCATGACCTCCGCGTACGGGGACGTCTCCGCGCTCGCCAAGCGCGAGGGCCTGTCGCTGCGCGACGCCGCGCTGGTCATCGGCGTGCAGCGCACCGCGGAGGCGCACCGCATCCGGGGGCTGTACCCCTGAGCACCGACCGGACGGACCCCGCGGCGCCCGCGGCCGGCGACCTGGAACCCCTGGTCGCGCGGCTGCGGGCGGCCGGCTGCGTGTTCGCGGAGGACGAGGCGGCGCTGCTGCTCGAGGCGGCCGCGCGCCCGGAGCCGGCCGCTCGGCGCCGCAGCGGAGGTGCCGACGCCGTCGACGGCGACCGCCTCGAGGAGCTGGTCGCCCGGCGCGTGGCGGGCGAGCCGCTGGAGCACGTGCTGGGCCGGGTGGAGTTCGCCGGCCGCTCCTGGTCCGTGGGGCGCGGCGTGTTCGTGCCCCGGCGCCGCACGGAGCTGATGGTCGGCGCGGCGCTCGCGCTCCCCGCCCCGGCCACGGTGCTCGACCTGTGCTGCGGCTGCGGCGCGGTGGGCGGCGCCGTGCTGCTGGGGCTCCGGGCCGCGGGCGCCGCGCCGGTGCTGCACGCGAGCGACGTCGAGCCGGCCGCCGTCGTGCACGCCCGTCGCAACCTCGGGCCGCTCGGTGCCGCCGTGCACGAGGGGGACCTGCTGTCCGTCGTGCCGGCGATGCTGCGGGGACGCGTCGACCTGCTGCTGTGCAACGCGCCCTACGTGCCCACCGGCGCCATCGCGACGATGCCGCCCGAGGCCCGCGACCACGAGCCCGCCGTCGCGCTCGACGGCGGGGCCGACGGCCTCGACGTGCTGCGCCGCGTGGTGGCGGCCGCCCCGGGCTGGCTCGCCCCGGGCGGGTCGCTGCTCTTCGAGGTCGGCACCGGCCAGGTCGACGGCGCGACCGCGCTCGTCGAGGCGCACGGGCTGCGGGCGACCGTCGTCACCGACGACGACCCGGACGCCGACGACGCCACCGGCGGCACCGTCGTCGTCGCCACCGTCACCTGACCCGCGGTCAGGCGCGGGGCTGCTTCTCCGCCCAGTCGGCGAGGGTGACGCGCGGGCCGGTGAAGAACGGCACCTCCTCGCGCACGTGGCGGCGGGCCTCGGTGGCGCGCAGGTCGCGCATGAGGTCGACGATGCGGTGCAGCTCGTCGGCCTCGAAGGCCAGCAGCCACTCGTAGTCGCTCAGCGCGAACGTGCTCATCGTGTTGGCGCGCACGTCCTTGTAGCCCGCCGCGGCCATGCCGTGGTCGCGCAGCATCGTGCGGCGCTCGGCGTCGGGCAGCAGGTACCAGTCGTAGGAACGCACGAACGGGTACACCGAGAGGTAGTCGCGGGGACGCTCGCCGGCGAGGAACGCGGGCACGTGGCCCTTGTTGAACTCGGCGGCGCGGTGCAGCGCCACGACCGACCACTCCGGCGCGAGCGCCGACCCCAGGCGGGAGGCGCGCAGCCGCTGGTAGGCGCCCTGCACCGACTCGACGGTCGGGCCGTGCACCCACACCATGAGGTCGGCGTCGGCGCGCAGGCCGGCGACGTCGTACACGCCGCGCACGACGACGTCGCCCTCGGCGCGGGCGGGGTCGCGGGCGTCGTCGGGCTGGCCGTCCCAGAGGGCGGCCTCCGCCTCCGCGGCGATCTCGGCGCGCTCGGCGTCGCCCACGGGCAGCGGCTCGGCGGTGGAGAAGACCGCGATCATCGCGTACCGGATCGACTCGTTGATCGCGGCGGCGTCGACGGTCTCGCCGGTGTCGCCGTGGATGTGGCTGTCGGTCATGACGTCCTCTCGGTCCGGGTCAGGAGTGCAGGTCGACGCTGCACAGGGCGGGGATGCCGCTGGGCTCCTCGTCCCGCCGCAGGCAGCAGCCGGGGGCGCACACGGAGCGGAACGCGGGCAGGTTGCCCACCGTCTCCTCCGCGACCTCCTCGCCGCGGGCGATCGCCGCGCGCTCGAGGAGCAGGTCCACCAGGCCGGAGACGAACACCGGGCGCGTGCCGACCGTGCCCGCGCGCACCGCGGTCATGCCGAGCTCGGTCGCGGTGGCCATCGCCTCGGTGTCGAGGTCGTAGGCGACCTCCATGTGGTCGGAGACGAAGCCGATCGGGGACAGGACGACGTCCTTGAGCCCCTCGCCGGCCCGCTCGGTGAGCAGGTCGTTGACGTCCGGCTCGAGCCACGGCTGCGACGGCGGGCCGGAGCGCGAGCAGTACGCGAGCTCCCACTCGACGGCGTGCCCGCGCACCTCGGAGACGACGGCCGCGATGACGGCGGCGACGTCCAGGTGCTGCGCCGAGTACGTGGCGTGCGAGACGCGGGACGCGGCCTCCATCGTGTCGGGGATGGAGTGCGTGACGAAGACGAGCTTGGCCGCGGCCGGGTCGCCGCCCTTCGCCTCGAGCGCCTCGTAGCCCTCGAGCACGGCCTCGGCGTTGGCCGCCACGAAGCCGGGGTGGTTGAAGTAGGAGCGGATCTTGTCGAACTGGACGCCGGTGGAGCCCTCGGAGCCGAGCTGCCCGCGCTTCTCCAGCGTCACCGCGAGGTCCTCGCGGTACTGGCGGCAGCCGGAGTACGAGGAGTACGCGGAGGTCACGAGCGCGACGGCACGCGTCGCGCCGAGACGCTCCAGCTCGTCGATGGCGTCGGTGGTGTAGGGCTCCCAGTTGCGGTTGCCCCACACGACGGGCAGGTCGATACCGCGGTCGGCGAGCTCGGCCTCGAGCGCCGCCTTCAGCGCGAGGTTCTGCTCGTTGATCGGGCTCTTGCCGCCGAAGCCGTAGTAGTGCTCGCCGACCTCCTCGAGCCGCGAGTCGGGGATCCCCTTGCCGGCGGTCACGTTGCGGAGGAACGGGACGACGTCCTCCGGCTTGTTCGGGCCACCGAAGGAGTACAGGAGCAGGGCGTCGTACGGGCCGGCATCGGCCGACTGGGGGGTCAGCGACATGACTGCCATCATGGCACCGGCTCAGGGCCCGGCCCGCCGAGAACGTGCTCCGGCCGACGTGACGTTGAAGGAACGCGTTGTCATCTCGTCGCCGACGTCCCGCACAGCCGTCCCGTCAGCCCGACGCCGGGCGGTCGGGGATGTCCGCCTGCGCGAGCCGCAGCCGGTCCAGCAGGTCGCGCAGGTGCTCGAGCTCCTCGCCCGGCAGGGCCGGGCTCACGTACTCCGCGATGGTGCGCACGTGCGCGAGCCCGGTCTCGCGCTGGCGCCGCGCGCCTTCCGCGGTGAGCCGCACCAGGGTCCCGCGGGCGTCGTCGGCGGGCACCGACCGCGCCACGAGGCCGCGCCCCTCGAGCCGCTCGACCATCCGCGACAACGACGACTGCGCGATCAGCATCCCCTCGTTGAGGTCGCGCAGCCGCAGCTCGCCCCGCGGGGCGCGCGACAGGGTGAACAGCACGTCGTACTCCCGCATCGACAGGTCGCGCCAGATGTCGTCGGCCTGGAAGCGGCGCATGAGCGTGACCTGCGCCCGGAACAGCGACTCCCAGGCCTCGGCGGCGAGGCGGACGTCGGCCGTGGGGCGGGTCTCGTGCTCGGGCGGGGTCACCGTGGCAGTGTGCCGCACTCCCCGCCGGTCAGGCCTGTCGAAGCGCCGGGTCCGGGCGGTCGGCACCGCCGGGCACCGCTCAGCGGCCGAGACGGCGCTCCCGCCGGGAGAAGTCGCGCAGGGCGCGCAGGAAGTCCACCCGGCGGAAGTCGGGCCAGTACGCCTCGCAGAAGTACAGCTCCGAGTGGGCGCTCTGCCACATGAGGAAGCCGCCGACGCGCAGCTCGCCCGACGTGCGGATGACGAGCTCCGGGTCCGGCTGGCCCTTCGTGTAGAGGTGGGCCGCGATGTCGTCGACGTCGATCCGCTCGGCCAGCTCCTCGAGCGACGCACCCGTCGCGGACTCCTGCTTGAGGTACGACCGGACGGCGTCGGCGATCTCGTGCCGGCCGCCGTAGCCGACGGCGACGTTCACCTGCAGCCCCTGGACGTTCTTCGTGGCCTCCGCCGCGCCGCGCACGGCGTCCGCGAGCTCGCCCGGCAGTAGGTCGAGGCGGCCCACGACGCGCAGCCGCCAGCGGCCCGACTCGGCGAGGTCCTGGACGGCGTCGCGGATGATGTCGAGCAGGTCGGCCAGCTCGGACGCGGGGCGCGCGAGGTTGTCGGTGGACAGCATCCAGAGGGTGACCACCTCGACGCCGAGCTCCTCCGCCCAGCCGAGGAACTCCGCGATCTTGTCCGCCCCCCGCCGGTGCCCGGTGGCAGCGGTCTCGCCGAACGACCGGGCCCACCGCCGATTCCCGTCGAGGATGACGCCCACGTGCCGGGGCGTCTGCGCCGTCGGCAGCGAGGCGGCCAGGCGCCGCTCGTACAGGCCGTAGAGCAGGTGGGGCATGCGCACGCGGGACCTCGGGGGTTCGGGCCGGACCGCGGGCGCGCGACAGCGCGGGCACCCGGCGGGGGCAGGACGGACGGAGAGCGGGACAACGGTACCGCTCCCGTGGACCCGCAGGTCCAGGGCCTGGGCGACGCTCGGCGACGCCCCGCAACCCCTGCGCACGATCTTCACGGCGCGGGGTCCTCGTGTCCGCGCCGCGTCCCCTACGCTGGCGTAACCTACGGATGCGTAGGTTCGCCGTCCGACCGAGAAGGAGCACC
This sequence comes from Isoptericola sp. NPDC058082, assembly GCF_042885055.1. Classification (NCBI taxonomy): domain Bacteria; kingdom Bacillati; phylum Actinomycetota; class Actinomycetes; order Micrococcales; family Promicromonosporaceae; genus Isoptericola; species Isoptericola sp. NPDC058082. Next base: position 181,170 of record NZ_JBHVSQ010000002.1, read on the forward strand.
CGTGGCAGCAGCCGCCCAGCCGAACGGCCACCGGGCCGACCGCCTCGACGCGTCCGACGTCGCGGAGGTGGCCCGCGAGGCGAAGGGCGTCGTGGGCGACGCCGTGCAGACCGTGTCGGCGGCGGCCGCCGGGAAGCCGGCGCTCCTCAAGCCGCACCTGCGCGGCTGGATCCACGCCGTGACGACCCCGCTGGCGCTGGCCGCCGCGATCGTGCTGGTCGTCCTCGCCGACACCGCCGCCGACAAGGTCGCGTGCGCGATCTTCGGCCTCACCGCCGTCATGCTGTTCGGCACCAGCGCCGTCTACCACCTCGGCACCGGCACCTGGTCGCCCCGCACCGCCGCCGTCCTGCGGCGCCTGGACCACGCCAACATCTTCCTCATCATCGCCGGCACGTACACGCCCCTGGCCGTGATGCTGCTGCCGCGCGGCACCGCCACCGTGCTCCTCGCCGTCGTCTGGAGCGGCGCGATCCTCGGCCTCGTCGGGCGCGTGCTGTGGATGAGCGCGCCGCGGTGGCTCTACGTCCCGGTGTACGTGGCGCTGGGCTGCGTCGCCGTCGGCTACATCCCGCAGTTCTCCGCGGCGGGCGGCGCCGCCGTCGCGTGGCTGGTCGCCTCGGGCGGCATCGCGTACATCCTCGGCGCCGTCGTCTACGGCACCAAGTTCCCGAACCCGTCGCCCCGCTGGTTCGGGTTCCACGAGATCTTCCACGCGCTCACCGTGGTCGGGTTCACCTGCCACACCGTGGCGATCTACCTTGCGGCCCTGTAGCCGCACGTCGCCGCACGCGGCCGGGCCCGGCGGCCTCAGCCCGCGGGCACCACCAGGTAGCGCCGGTTCGCCAGCGACGGGTTCTGCCGACGCACCTGGGCCAGCGGCTCCGGGTCCAGGTCCACGGTGCGCACCTGCGGGGTCTCGTCGAGCTCGAGGCCGACGACGCCGTCCGGCCCGGCCAGGAGCGACCGGCCCACCAGCCCGGGGCCGGACATCCCGACACCGATCACCACCGCCGTGTTCTCGATCGCCCGCGCGCGCAGCAGCGTGCGCCAGTGGTCCGCCTTGAGCGGACCGTCCACCCACGCCGCCGGGACGACGATGACGTCCGCGCCGGCGTCCACGAGGCGGCGCGCCGACTCCGGGAAGCGCAGGTCGTAGCAGGTGACGACGCCGAACGTGAGGTCCCCCAGCCGCAGCACGAGCGGGGGCACGCCGGCCGGACCGGCCTCGAGGCGGTCGGACTCGCGGGTGCCGAACGCGTCGTACAGGTGCACCTTGCGGTACGCGCCGACGACGGAGCCCGTCGCGTCGACCGCGACGACGGTGTTGAAGGCGCGCGTCGGCGGCTCGGGCGCCGAGCCGACCGTCGGCGTCGTCCCCGTGATCGCGGGCAGCGACCCCGTGACCGCCGGGAACGACCCGGTCACGGCCGGGAAGGCCCCGCTGACGGCGGGGAACGCGCCCGTCACCGTCGGGTGCTGGCCCGTGCTTGCCGCCGGCGCGCCGTAGGCCGGCAGGGTGGTGCCGGCCACCACCGCGATGCGGTACCGCGCGGCGTGCTGGCGCAGGGCCGTGACGAACGGGCCGTCGAGCGGCTCCGCGTGCTCGACGCCGACGCCGTGCGGGTCGTAGCCGGAGGAGTACTCGGGCAGCACCAGCAGGTCCGCGCCGACGCGGCCGGCGGCGAGGAAGGCCTCGGCGACCGCCTCGCGGTTGGCGTCGTGGTCGGCCGTGATCGCGAGCTGTCCGACCGTGACACGCACGCTCGTGCTCATCGCCCGGGCTCGCCGTCCGTGCCGCCGCTCCTGCCGTCGTCGTCGGTACCGTCGTCGCCACCGTCGCCCGTGCTACCGTCGCGCGGCCCACCGTCGGGCGCCCCGGGGCCCCGCCCCGGGCCCTGGAGACCGAAGTGCTTGGGCTCCTCGAGCGGGATGCCCTGCTCCTCGGCGTTGCGCTGCGCGCGGCGCAGGTGCCGCGTGAGCGACAGGAAGAGCAGCACGCAGGCCACGGCCACCGCGAACGTCGCGACGAACCCGGCGAGGCCCGGCGTCACCTGGAGCTCGTCCGGCCCCTGGGTCGGGCTGGGGCTCGGGCTCGGCGCGGCGGCGAGCAGGGTCGCCCAGGCGGCGCTCATCGGTCGCCCTCCCGCAGGCCGGCGAACAGGTCGTCCTCGGGCAGCGACGTCGGCACGCGGGAGTCCGCGAGCTCGAACTCCTCGGTGGGCCACACGTCGGCCTCGAGGTCGCGCGGCACGGCGAAGAAGAACCCGGCCGGGTCGATCTGCGACGCGTGCGCCACGAGGGCCGCGTCGCGCTGGGCGAAGAAGTCCGCGACGGCCACGTGCGTGGTCGCCTCCCGCTCGGGGATCTCGCGCGCCGCACGCGACTCGATCCAGTCGCCGAACGGCGACTCCAGGCCGGCGCCCTGCATCGCCTCGTGCACGGCGCGCATGCGCGCCATCGAGAAGCCGTGGTTGTAGTAGAGCTTGAGCGGCTCCCAGGGCTCCGCGCCGCCCTCGACGACGTACCGGGAGGCGTCGCCCGCCGCGTGGTACGCCTCGTACCCCACCTCGTGGCACTTGATGTGGTCGGGGTGCGGGTACCCGCCGGACGGGTCGTAGGTCGTCATGACGTGCGGGCGGAACTCGCGCACGAGCTCCACGAGGGGCGCGGCCGCCTCGTCGAGCGGCGTCAGGCCGAACGAGCCCTCGGGCAGCGGCGGCAGCGGGTCGCCCTCCGGCAGCCCGGAGTCCACGAAGCCGAGCCACGTCTGCCGCACGCCGAGCGCCTCGGCCGCGGCCGCCATCTCCAGGCGGCGCACCGCCAGGCGGCCCTCGATGGTGTCGAACTCGTGCCCCTCGGGCACCTGGAAGCTCGGGTTGAGGACGTCGCCCCGCTCGCCGCCCGTGCAGGTCACCACGAGCACCTCGACGCCCTCGGCGGCGTACCGCGCGGTGGTCGCGGCTCCCTTGCTGGACTCGTCGTCCGGGTGCGCGTGCACCGCCATCAGACGCAGGGGCTCGGACCGCGGGGTGGGCGGCACGGAGGAGGCGGAGGACAAGGTCCCTCCCGGGGTGACGGGTCGGCAGCGAGGTTCAGGGACAATGGTGCACCATGAGCGAGCCCGTCAGCCCCACTCCGCCCGCCGACCGGTACGGCACGTCGCGTGCTGGACAGGACGGTCGCCAGGACGGCCGGCGCCCGCTCGGCACGGGGGCCAAGGTGGCGATCGGCGTCGCCCTCGCGGCGGCCGTCGGCGTGGCCGCCTGGTTCTCGGTCGAGCAGACCCGCCGGGACCCGGTGACGGTGGAGATGGTCGGCTTCGACGTCCGCGACGCCGAGCAGGTGGACGTCACCTTCCAGGTCCACATGCCGCCCGGCACGACGGCGGTCTGCGAGGTCGAGGCGCTCGCGCAGAGCTACGCCCAGGTCGGCACCGTCGACGTGCCCGTCGGGCCTGCCGAGCAGCAGACCTCGACGTACTCGGTGACGGTCCGCACGTCCGAGGAGGCCACGACCGCCGTCGTCGAGTCCTGCGACGTCCCCGACGCGCCCTGACACCGCCCCGATCCCGTGTCTCGACCGGGATCACGCTGTTCGCCCAGGGCAGAGGCCTGGGTTCTGGCGCCTCCCCGGGCTATCCTGAGGGATTCACACGCAGTCCTGCCCCAGCCGACGCGCGTGCCGACGCCCGTCGGTCGCCCGCGCACGGCCGAAACAGGCCATCGAGCACCACGAAAGGAGAGCCCTCGTGACCGAGAGCACTGTCACCTGGCTCACCCAGGAGGCTCACGACCGGCTGCAGGCCGAGCTGGAGCACCTCTCCGGCCCCGCCCGCACCGAGATCGCCGAGCGCATCGCCGCCGCCCGCGACGAGGGCGACCTCAAGGAGAACGGTGGCTACCACGCCGCCCGCGAGGAGCAGGCGAAGAACGAGGCCCGCATCCGCGAGCTCACCGAGAAGCTGCGTCACGTGCAGATCGGCACGCCCGCGGACGACGGCGTCGTGGAGGCCGGCATGGTCGTCACCGCGGTCGTGGCCGGGGACGAGATGACGTTCCTGCTCGGCTCCCGCGAGATCGCCGGCACCACCGACCTCGACGTGTACTCGCCGACGTCGCCGCTCGGTGCCGCGATCGACGGGCACCGCATCGGCGAGAAGGTGGCCTACACCGCGCCGAACGGTCGCGAGATCCCCGTCGAGATCCTCAAGGCCACGCCCTTCGCGGGCTGACCTCCCCCGGGCCGCGCCCGGCTCCGACGCATGCCATGGGCGTGCCCGTCCCGACGGGCACGCCCATCGTCGTCCCCGGGGTGACGCCATCCGCGACTTCACCCCGTCGGTCTCAGCATCCGAGACGGATGGCGATCCGTAGAACCGTCGATGATCCGTCGATGATCAACGCGACCTTTCGTTGCGCTACCAACGATCGGGGACCCGCCGCCGGCGCCGGCCGGTCGAGGAATGGTCATGGCCGAGGTGAACTTTCCCCCGCGATGCGTCTATGGTCGATGGCGGTATGGACACGACGGACACCGCAACGACCAACCATTCGACCGACGACAGCTCGACCGACAGCCCGACCGACGCCACGGCGTCGTCCCGCGCCGCGGAGCCCCTCCCGGGCCTCACGGTGCGCCCGCCCACGACGGCGGACGGCGCAGCGATGTGGCGCCTGGCGCGCGACTCGGGCTCGCTCGACCTCAACTCCTCCTACGCCTACCTGCTGCTCGCGGACCACTTCGCCGCGACCTGCCGCCTGGCGTTCCTCCCCGAAGGCCCCGACGGCTCTGACACGGAGGGCGAGCCCGTGGGCTTCGTCTCCACGTACCGGCTGCCGGCCGACCCGGCCACGCTCTTCGTGTGGCAGGTCGCCGTCGACCCGCGGGCCCGTGGCCGCCGCGTCGCGGGGCGGCTGCTGGACGCCGTCGTCGACGCGACGGCGGAGGGTGACGGCCCCGCCGTCACCCGGCTGCACACCACCGTGACCGCGGACAACGTGTCGTCGCGGCGCGTGTTCGCGCGGTGGGCCGCCGAGCGCGGCGCGACCCTGCGCGAGACGACGGGCTACGAGGCCGCACACTTCCCCGACGGCCACGAGGCCGAGCCGCTGCTGGTGATCGAGGGCATCCGCCCTCCCCGTTGACCGACTCCACCATTCAGGTCCCTCAGACCTCGGGCTGCGCCGGTTCGGCGCGCAGGTGACGACGCAGCCCTCTCCACCACAACACCGCACCGGCGCGCACCACCTCAAGGAGTGTCCTTCGTGACAACCCCGACCGTCCCCACCACCGAGGCGTCCGCCGCCGACGACCCGATGGGCTTCACCGCCCTCGAGTCGGAGGTCCGCAGCTACTCGCGCTCCTGGCCCGTCGTGTTCGACCGGGCCTCGGGAGCGACGGTCCACGCCGAGGACGGCACCGAGTACCTCGACTTCTTCGCCGGCGCCGGCACGCTCAACTACGGGCACAACAACCCGCTGCTCAAGCAGGTGCTGCTGGACTACCTCACCGACGACCGCATGGTGCACACGCTCGACATGTTCACCTCGGCGCGCCGCGAGTTCCTCGAGACGTTCAACGAGGTGATCCTGGAGCCCCGCGGCCTGGACCACAAGGTCGTGTTCCCCGGCCCGGGCGGCGCCAACGCGGTGGAGGCGGCGCTCAAGCTGGCGCGCAAGGTGACGGGCCGCGAGTCGGTCATCAACTTCACCAACGCCTTCCACGGCATGACGCTGGGCGCGCTGTCCGTGACGGGCAACTCGATGAAGCGCGGCGGCGCCGGCATCCCCCTGGTGCACGCCACCCCGATGCCGTACGACGACTACTTCGACGGCGACGTGCCCGACTTCGTGTACCTGGAGCGGCTGCTCGAGGACAGCGGCTCGGGCCTCAACGCGCCCGCCGCCGTCATCGTCGAGACCGTGCAGGGCGAGGGCGGCATCAACGCCGCGCGTGCCGAGTGGCTGCGCGGCCTGGCCGACCTGTGCAAGCGCCACGACATCCTGCTGATCCTCGACGACATCCAGATGGGCTGCGGCCGCACCGGCAAGTTCTTCTCGTTCGAGGAGGCCGGCATCGTGCCCGACATCATCTGCCTGTCGAAGTCGATCTCCGGCTACGGCCTGCCGATGGCGCTCACCCTCGTGCGCCCCGAGCTGGACATCTGGGAGCCGGGCGAGCACAACGGCACGTTCCGCGGCTTCGCTCCCGCCTTCGCCACGGCCGCCGAGGCGATCCGCACCTACTGGACGGACGACACGCTCGAGACCGCCACGATCGACAAGGGCGCGCTCGTCGAGGCGCACTTCAACTCTCTCGTCGCCCGCTACGGCGACGACGTGCTGGTGGCCAAGGGCCGCGGCCTCGCCCGCGGCCTGCAGACGCCGGACGGCGAGACCGCGAGCCGCATCTGCGACGAGGCGTTCTCCCGCGGGCTGCTCATGGAGACCTCGGGCCCCGACGGCGAGGTCGTCAAGCTGCTGCCGCCGCTGACGATCACGTACGACGAGCTGCAGCGCGGCCTGCGCATCATCAGCGACTCCGTGGCCGCCGTCCTGCCCGCGCCGACGGCCTGACCCGCACCCGAACCCGCCGCTCCCGAACCACCGGAGGTACCACCCATGCTCGTGCGCACGCTCGACGAGATCACCGACACCGACGCCGACGTCAAGAGCGAGAACTGGCGCTCGAAGCGGATCATCCTGGCGAAGGAAGGGGTCGGCTTCTCCGTGCACGAGACCACCCTGTACGCCGGCACCGAGAGCTTCTTCTGGTACGCCAACCACATCGAGGCCGTCTTCATCACGTCCGGCGAGGGCGAGATCGAGGACCTCGGCACCGGCGAGGTGCACCAGCTGCGGCCCGGCTCGCTGTACCTGCTCAACGACCACGACAAGCACAAGGTGCGCCCGCGCACCGACATCACGTGCGTGTGCGTGTTCAACCCGCCGGTCACCGGCCGCGAGGTGCACGACGAGAACGGCGTTTACCCGCTCGTCACCGAGCCGGAGGCCGCCGCGGTCTGACCCGCCCCGCCGCCGAGGTAGGACCGAATCTGCCGAGGTAGTACGTGCCCTCGCGAGGGCTCGTTGCTACCTCGGCAGTTTTCGTCCTACCTCGGCGGGTTTCGGACTACCTCGGCGCGACGGCCGCGAGGCGGGAGCGCAGCAGGCGGCGGTCGCCCTCGCGGTCGACCAGGTCGAGGGCGCGGCGCAGCTCGACGACGGCGTCGGCGGGCCGGCCGGCGCGTGTCAGCAGGTCCGCCCGCAGGGCCGGCAGCAGGTGGTAGCCCGCCAGGGCCGGGTCGCGGGCGACGGCGTCGACGGCGGACAGGGCGGCGTCGGCGCCGCGCACCTCGGCCACGGCCACGGCCCGGTTGAGCGCGACGACGGGCGACGGCGCCAGGTCGAGCAGCACGTCGTAGAGCGCGAGCACCTCGACCCAGTCCGTGTCCCCCGCGGTCGCCGCCCGGCAGTGCAACGCCGCGATCGCCGCCTGCACCTGGTACGGACCCGGCCGGCGCGCCGCGAGCGCCGTGTCGAGCACGGCCAGCCCCTCGTCGATCTCGTCGCGGCGCCACCTCGAGCGGTCCTGCTCCGCCAGGGTCAGCGCGACGCCGTCGCCCCCGCTCCGCGCGTCGCGCCGCGCGTGCTGCAGCAGCAGGAGGGCGAGGAGGCCGCATGCCTCCGGCTCCTGGGGCAGCAGCCGGGCGGCGAGCCGGGCCAGCCGCACCGCGTCCCCGGCCAGCGCGCGGCGGTCGGCGCACCCCTCCACCTCGTCGGCGGGCTCGGCCCAGGCGTCGTAGCCCTCGGTGAAGAGCACGTAGAGCACCGCGAGCACCGCGTCGGTGCGCTCGGCCAGCAGCCCCGGCGGCGGCACCCGGAACGCGATGCCGGTGGCCCGGATGCGCCGCTTGGCCCGGACGAGCCGCTGGGACATCGTCGCCTCGGGGACGAGGAACGCACGGGCCACCTGCGCCGTCGTCATCCCCGTGAGGGAGCGCAGCGTGAGCGCCACGCGGCCGTCGAGCGGCAGGGCCGGGTGGCAGCACGTGAACAGCAGCCGGACCAGGTCGCCGTCCGGGTCGTCGGGCGACCACCCCTCGTCGTCGAGGCCGCGCTCGACCTCGTCGTGCACGCCGTCGGCGGCCCGTCCGGGCCCGGCGACGCGCTCGCCCCGCCGCACCGCGGCCTCGCTCTTCTCCGCCTCGACCTGCCGGCGGCGCAGCACGTCCAGGGCGTGCCGCCGCGCCGTCGTCGTGAGCCACGCGCCCGGCCGGTCGGGGACGCCGTCGCGCGACCAGGTGCGCAGCGCCGTGGCGAACGCCTCCTGCGCGGACTCCTCCGCGAGGTCGAGGTCGCCGGTGGCGCGCGCCACCGCGCCGAGGACGCGTCCCCACTCGCTGCGGAACGCGTCCTCGACGGCGTTCGTGGTCGTCACGCCGGCTCGACGCCGTCGGTCGGCCAGAACGGGTGCACCTCGACCGTGCCGCCGCCCCAGGCGCCCGGATGCTCGGCGGCGATCGCGAGCGCAGCCTCGAGGTCGGGGGCCTCGACGACGTCGAACCCGCCGATGACGTCCTTGGTCTCGGTGAACGGCCCGTCGGTCACCAGGGGGCGACCGTCGCGCACGCGCACCCGGCGCACGTCGGCCGCGGGGCGCAGCCGCTCCCCGAGCACCCGGGACCCGTCGGCGTCGTGCCGGCGCACCCACTCGACGATGTCGGGCGTCGGGCCGCGGTCGGGGACGTCCGGCTCGACCACCAGCAGCAGGTACCGCATCAGGCGCCTCCCTCGCGCGTCTCGTCGGCAACGCCGTCTCCCTCGAGCCCGAGCGGCCAGAACGGCCGTAGCTCGATGGCACCCTCGTGCGCCATGGGGTGCTCGGACGCGATGGTGATCGCCGTGTCGAGGTCGGGCGCGTCGATGACGTCGAACCCGCCGATCGCCTCCTTGGTCTCCGAGAACGGGCCGTCGGTCACCAGTGCGCGCCCGCCCCGGACCCGCACCCCGACCGCGTCGGCGGGCGGGCGGAGCCGGTCGCCCAGCACGGCGGTGCCGCTGCCGTAGTACTTCTCCACCCAGCCCTCGATGGGCGGCGCGCCCGCGGCGTCCTCCGGCCGCAGCTGCGGGTCCTCGGGGGTGGACAGCACCAGCATCAGATACCGCATCAGATCTCCTCGTGGAAGCCGTTGAAGAACACCATCGGTCCGAAGAACGCCACGTCGACCGGGCGGTAGGCGCCGATGCCCAGTCCTTCGCGTCGCACCTCGGCCAGGAACCGCCTCGCCGCCAGGTCATCCTTCAGGATCGTGTCCAGGAAGCGCATCGTCCACCTCTCTTCCCGCGGCCGGCGGCCGCGTCATGAGCACGACGAACGGGGGCGACCCGGACCGACACCTATTTGATCCCCGTGCTCGCGATGCCCTGCACGAACGTCTTCTGGAAGACCAGGAACACGACCAGCAGGGGCACGACGGCGACGGTCGCCACGGCCATCACCGCGCCCCACGGCGAGCTGAAGGCGGGGTTGCTGGTCAGGGTGGACAGCCCGACCGGCACGGTGAGGCTCTCGTTGCCCTGCAGCACCACCAGGGGCCACAGGAAGTCGTTCCAGCGGTTCATGAACCCGAGGATCACGAGGACGCCGACCAGGGGGCCGCACGACGGCAGCACCACCCGGAAGAAGGTGCGCAGCTCCCCCGCGCCGTCGAGCCGCGCGGCCTCGATGAGCGCGTCCGGCACGCCCAGCATGAACTGGCGGGCGATGAAGATCCCGACGACGTCGAACAGCGTGGGCAGGATGACCGCCCACGGCGAGTCGACCAGGCCCAGCCGCGCCACGACGAGGAACGCGGGCACCAGCGTGACCTGGATCGGGATCATGATCGTCACGAGGAACACCGCGTACAGCAGCCCGCGCCCGCGGAACGGGTACTTCGCGAGCGCGTACCCCGCGCCGAGCGAGACGCACACGGACAGCGCCGTGCCGACCGTGGCGACGAGGAACGAGTTGCCGAGCCAGTGCCACACGGGCTGCGTCGCGAAGACCTCGGTGAAGTTGCCGGTGGTCGGCGCGTCGGGCCAGAGGTAGAACTCGCTGCTCTGCGACTGCCCGCCCGGGGTGAGGGCCGAGACGACCATCCAGTACAGCGGGAAGACGACGAGGATCGCGACGGCGGTGAGGCCGGCGGTGAGCAACCAGCGGCGGCGGTGGGTCCGGCGCTCGCGCGGGGAGCGGCGGGACCCTGCCGGCCCGGTGCCGGGAGCGGTGCGCGCGGGGACGGCGGTGGTGGTCACAGGAGCTCCTCGGCTTTCTTCGTCGCGCGCTGCCGCAGCAGCGTGAAGACCAGCAGGATCAGCACGAGCAGCAGGCCCAGCGCGGCGGCGTAGCCCATCCGGGCGTCGGCGAACGCGGACCGGAACACGTACTGGATGAGGACGGTCGTGGAGAAGCCGGGGCCGCCGCCGGTCATCACGTAGATGACGTCGAAGGCCTGCAGCGAGAACACCACGTTGAGGATGAGCAGGATCGACGTGGTCGGCGCGAGCATCGGCACGGTGAGGCGCCGGAACCGCTGCCAGCGGCTCGCACCGTCGATGGCGGCGGCCTCGCGCAGCTCGGACGGGATCGACTGCAGCGCGCCCAGGTAGATCACCATGCAGAAGCCGATGCGGGTCCACACGACGACGAGCACCAGCGTGAGCATCGCCGTGCGCGGCGACGTCAGCCACGGCAGCCCGTCGAGCCCGACCGCCCGGAGCGCGTTGTTCGCGACCCCGTAGTCCGGGTTGAAGATCCACGACATGATCACGCCGACCACGACGCCGGCCGCGACCATCGGCACGAAGAACAGCGCCCGCAGCAGGCCCCGTCCCGGCAGCGGGCGGTTGAGCGCGACGGCGAGCGCCAGCCCGACCGCCATCGCCGTCGGCACCGTGCCGACGGTGAAGACCACCGTGTTGAGCAGGGCCGTGCGCAGCAGCGGGTCGGACAGCATGGTCCGGTAGTTGTCCGCGCCCACCCACTGCCCGTCGCCGAGCGTGGCGGTGTCCTGGAACGACAGGGCGACCGCGATGACGATCGGCACCAGGGAGAACGCGAGGAAGAGCAGCCCCGCGGGGCCGACGAACAGGTAGGGCGCCCAGCGGCCGCGACGGCGGCCCGCGGGCCCGTCCGTCCGCGACGTCGCGCGCGCGACGTCGGCCGTCGGGGAGGCCGCCGGGGGCGCCTCCGGGGCCGTGAGGGTCTCACCGCGTGGTGACACTGCGCATCGCCTCCGTCATCTGGGCGCCGCACTCGGCGGGCGTGAGCTCACCGAGGAAGCACAGGTCGAGGTAGTCCGCGAAGACCGAGTTGAGGGAGCTGAAGTACGGCCCGGACTGGGCGCGCACCATGGACAGCGGGATGGTCGCGGCCTGGTCGATGAACTGCTGCATCGTGGCCTCGTGCCGGTCGTAGCCGATGTCCGCCGCGTCCAGCGAGGAGCGGGCGGGCAGCCAGTTGCCGCGCCGGCAGAACTCGGCGACGTGGGTGCGGCTCGTGAGGAACGCGACGAGCTCGGCCGCCAGCTCGGGGTGCTTGCTGGACCGGGTCACGGCCAGCGCGTTCCCGCCGAGGTCGGACGCCTCGCCGCCGTTGCGGATCATGTAGGTGGTGCCCCACTCGTCGGGGCGGGCCTCGTCGAGGGCGGCGATCGCCTCGGGGTTGTCGAGCAGCAGCCCGGTCTGGCCGGTGGCGAAGAGGTCGCGCCCGACGGCGCCGCCGCCCGACTTGCTCATGTTCGCCGGCGAGACCAGCCCGTCGGCGTACCAGCGGCGGCCGAAGTCCAGGGCGCCGACGGCGGCGTCGGTGTCCATGCTCGGCGTCTCGCCGTCCTCGCCGAGGAACGCTCCCCCGTTCTGGTAGACGACGGGCATCCAGCGGTACGCCGTCTCGGGCCCGCTCCAGCCGTAGCCGAAGCCGTACCGCCCCGTGATCTTGCGTGCCTCGGTGGCGATCTCCAGGAACTCGTCCCACTGCCACGCCTCGTCGAGGGTCTGCGGCACGTCCACGCCGATCTGCTCGATCACGCGCTTGTCGTAGTAGGTGATGAAGTTGTCCGTGTGCTGGAAGACGCCGAACAGGCCGTCGGCCTTGGCGCCGATCGCCCAGAACGGCTCCGACCAGTCGTCCTGGTACTCCGGCGGCACGGCGCCCGTGAGGTCGACCAGGCTGCCGTTGGCGGCGTAGCGGCCGATCTGCTGCGGCGTGATGCGGATGATGTCGGGCGCGAGGTCGGCCGCGAGCCGCGTGATGAACCACTGGTGGAACTGCCCGGTCGTGACCTCGACCGCGACGCTGGTGCCCGGGTGGGCGGCCACGAACTCGTCGGCGAGCGCCTGGTACGACTCCAGGTCCAGGGGGATGTTCCACGAGGACAGGCGCAGGTGCTTCGTGCCGGTCGGGGCGCCGGAGCAGGCCGCGAGCGCCCCGGCCACGCTGATCCCGGCCACCGCCAGGAAGCTCCGCCGGGACAGCCGGCGCGAGACCGGGTGCCTGCCGGGCACCGAGGGGGTCGGCATGTCGTCTCCTCTTCGTCGAGGGATCGTCGAGTCGGGGCGGCGCGGCGCGCGGCCCCGCGGGGTGCCCCGGCGTCGTCGCCGGGGCACCCGGTGTCGCTCAGCGCGCCAGGACGGGGTCCCGTTCCACGGTGGACGCCGCCGACGAGACGGACGACGCCGGGCGCAGGGCTGCGGGCAGCAGCGCGGCGTGGGCGTCGAGCAGCTCGTCCGTCATCGCCCGGGCCTGCTCGAGCGTGCAGTGCGCGGACGTCAGCGGGTCGAGGGCGACGGCGTGGTGCACGTGCTCGACGTCGCCGGTGAGGGCCGCGCGGACGGCGAGCGTCTGGACGTTGACGTTGGTGCGGTTGATCGCCGCGAGCTGGGGCGGCAGCTCCCCGAAGGACGTCGGCTGCACCCCGTTGGCGTCGACGAGGCACGCCACCTCGACGCACGCGTCGTCGGGCAGGTTGGTGATGACCCGGCCCGCGTTCGGCACGTTCCCGTAGACGACGGCGGGCACGCCCGTGACGACGGCGTTGACGATCGACGCCCCGTACTCGACGGACGGGCTGAGGTCGGCCTTGAGCCGCTCGAGCTGCTCGTCCACGTCGCCCTGCTCGTCGTGGGCGGAGCAGATCTCGTAGTAGTCCCAGCGTTCCGGGAGGTATTCGAGCACGGTCTCGGGATCCTTGCGGAACCACGGGACGTACTCCGACGCGTGGTGGCTGGACTCGGTCTCGAAGTACCCGAAGTGGTTCATCAGCGTGGTGCGCACCTGCTCGTTGCCGCCCTCGTACGTGCTGGCGGCGAGCGCGGCCTCCGAGTGGTCGCCGTCGTCGGCGAGCAGGTCGGCGGCCGCCCGGCCGCGGACGTGGCGCTCGGCCATGACCTGGCGCAGACGCGGGTACAGGTCCTCGGCGCCCCGGCGGAACTCGAGGACCCAGGCCTGGTGGTTGATGCCGGCGCACCGGTAGGAGACCTCGTCGTAGGGGACGCCGAGCGTGCGGGCGAGCATGCGGGTGGTGCCCTGCACGCTGTGGCACAGGCCGACGGTGCGCAGGCCGAGGGCGTTGAGATAGGCGGTGGCCATCGCCATCGGGTTGGCGTAGTTGATGAACTGCGCGTCCGGGCAGACCTCCAGCGCGTCGGCCGCGATGTCCTGGTACGCGCGCACCGAGCGCAGGAAGCGGAACACGCCGCCGGGCCCGACGGTGTCGCCCACGGTCTGGTCGACGCCGTAGCGCCGCGGGATCTCGACGTCGTGCCGGTAGGACTCCACGCCGCCCACCTGGAACGTGATGATGACGAAGTCGGCCCCGTCGAGGGCCGCGCGCCGGTCCGTGGTCTGCTCGACGACGGTGGGCAGGCCGTGGTGGTCCACGAGCTCACGGGCCGCGCCCGCCACCCGGTCCAGCCGGTCGGCGTCGAGGTCCATGAGGCAGAGCGTCGCGTCGCGCAGGGCGGGGAAGCTGAGCAGGTCACCGATGAGCCGGAACGGGAACACGAAGCCGCCGGCGCCGATGATGGTGATCTTCGGGGAATGAGCCATGCAGCGACGCTAGGCCCGAGGATGGCGGTCGATCCTCCGGATCGGTCGCCCCGCTTTCCGGGATCCTTCGATCGCCCTAGGCTCCCCGCATGACGCTGACGGTCGACGACGTCCGCCTGAGGAGGCCGCCCTGTGGGTGCGCCACGGTGCGCCCCCGGTGATGGAGCACCCGCACCGCCACGACGACCTCGAGCTCAACCTCGTGCACGCCGGACGCCTCGAGTACCTCTTCGGCGGGTCGACGCTGCGGGTCGAGGCGGGCCAGGTCGCGCTCTTCTGGGGCGGCACCCCGCACCAGCTCGTCGACCCCGACGCGGTGGAGTCGGCCGTGTCGTGGGTGCACGTGCCGCTCACCGAGGTGCTCGGCTGGGCGCTGCGGGCCGATCAGATCGCGGTGCTGCTGCGTGCCCGGCCCGTGGTGGTGCCCGCCGCCGCGCTCGCCCGCGACGTCGACGCGCTCTTCGCCACGTGGCACCGCGACGTCCTCGCGGGCGGGGACCACGCCGTCGTCATGCTCGAGGTGCAGGCCTTCGTGCGCCGGACGCTCGCGGCCGCGGAGGCCGCGGGCGCGCCCGGCCCCGCGGGCGACGCGACGGGCGCACCGGGGCCGTCGGGCGCGGCCGCGCGCGCCACCGCGATGGCGCAGTTCGTGGCGGAGCACTACCGCTCCCCCATCGCGCCGTCGGACGTCGCGCGCGCCGTCCACCTCTCCCCCAGCCACGCGATGACCCTGTTCAAGCGGGTGGTGGGCACCACCCTCGGCACCTACATCGCCCGGTGCCGGGTGGCGGAGGCGCAGCGCCTGCTCATCACGACGGACGCCACCACGGTGGAGGTGGGGCACGCGGCGGGATTCACGTCGCAGAGCAGCTTCTACGACACCTTCCGCCAGATCTGCGGGTACGCGCCCGGCGACTACCGGCGCGCGCTGCGGTGACCCGGGCGGGCCCGGGGGGAAGGCAGGGGGGGGGAGCGGAAGAAAGAACAAGGGAGAGGAAAAAGGCAGCAGACGCACCGGCGTGGTTCTTGCCCCTTGTTTTCC